>NZ_JBFUJE010000541.1:0-2521 GCF_056401535.1 Luteibacter sp. P4_E6
GCCGTAGGCCAATCAGATACATGGGCCGCGTCAGCGGCCTTTCCTTCTCGAACGCGGAGGACGTGTCTGAGCAGCGAGGGTGGACACCAAGGTCTCCCCGCGAGACGCCCAAGTGTAGAGAGYGATGGCAAAGCCGAGCCCCGCGAAGCCGAAGGCGAGCCATGGCCGAGGTGCGAGGTGCGAAAGAACGCCCGGTCTGCAAGCTGAGCGGCCGGGCCCCGGTCATCCGCGAAGAACCGAAAAAAAAAGCCGGCGCGAGCCGGCTTTTTTGTTTGCTGGATCAGCGATGCGGGCCCGGAGGCGGGCGTACGATGATCGTGCGCGGGCGGTACCAGTACGGGTCGCCCCAGGGGCCGTAACCACCGTAACCGTAACCACCCCAGCCCGGACCAAACCCCGGACCCCAGAACGGGTCGTAGAAGCCGGGACCGTAGTTCTGGTATGCCACGCGCTTCGGCCAGAGGTAAACGACGTCGGCCTCGACGCGCGGATAGGCATAGTCGAAGTCGCCTACCTTCTGCGAGACGGCGCCATGCAGCGTACCCGTCACCGTGATCTCGCGACCACGGGTGAAGACTTCCGGATCGTAGAAACCGTCGCGGCAGGCCACGAAGCGGCCCTGGCTGTCGGTCTTGCTGGCGGTCGGGCGAGCTTCACTGTCGAGCGGTTCGGACAGCACGAAGAAGCAGGTCTGTTGCGGACCCGGCTCCGTCTTGATGATCTCGYCGCCCCAACGAACCTTCGCGCCCGGGGCACCGCCCTGTTGCGCGCCGGACGTCGAGACGTCGTTGAACTGGCCCTGCAGCGGCTGCGGCACCGTGGCGCATGCGCCAAGGGCCAGCGTCGCGGCGGCGATGACCAGCGGTTTGTACATGGACATGTCACATCTCCCAGAGGCACCGGACACGGCCGATGCCATGTCCTTATTTGACCACGCGGCGCACCTTTAATTCCTTCACCTGCCGCCTGAATTCGCTGAGTGATTCAGGCGGCGGTTCGTCAAAGGCATAACGTGACCGTAAGTAAAGCTGGCTCAACCTTTCCAAGGCATTTCGTTGACCGGGCAGTGAACGCGCCGCGCGGGCGAAGAAGTGTCGGGGACCTTCACCTATCCGTCGCGTCACGCCTGTACGTGCGAGCTTTCGCTCTAGACGTTGCATCCACGCGTCCAACGCATCGCCTTCACGTCGCTGGAACATGGCCCAGCCAAGAGCCGCTGCGACGAGCAATGCGCAGCCCACCGCCAGGATAACCGCCAGATCGCCAACCTCCGCCCGGCGAATGCCGAACGGTTGAAGCATGCCTTCCTGACGAAGCGCATCAAAGCCATTAACGGCCTGGTTCCACCATTGGTTGACCACGTCCCAGTGGTCGCGTGCATTGCGCAGCCAGGCCATGTCGAAGAGGCCACCCTCGCTGCTATTGCCAGCCGCCGCCGCTGCCGCCGCACCCAGACTGACGCGTTCCGGACGTACCGCGCCGGTGGGATCGAAGCGTACCCATCCTCGTCCTTCCAGCCAGACCTCCGACCAGGCATGCGCATCGGCGTGACGGACCAGAAGATACGAGCCGAGCTTGTTCCAGTATCCGCCCTGGTAGCCGGTGACGACGCGCGCCGGTACACCGGCAGCCCGCATCAGGAAGGTGAAGGTCGACGAAAAGTGCTCGCAAAACCCCTCGCGGGTCTGGAACAGGAAGTCGTCGATGCGGTCGCGGCCGAGCGGCGCGGGCGCGAGGGTGTAGCGGAAGCCGCCATCGTGGAACATGGTGAGGGCGGCACGGGCGATGGCGAGGTGATCGTTGCCGTACTGGCTGGCCCAGCCGGCCGCCAGTTCGCGTGCATGGGGCCCTACACCGTCCGGAAGCCGGAGTGCCTGCCGGCGTTGCCGGTCGTCGATGCTCGCGTCGAGCCGATAGTCGGTGGTGGCGGAGGCGTGATACCGATAGACCTCGTCGACCGGACGGTCCGCCTCAGCGGTGCGGTCGCCACGCAGCCTTGCATCGCTGGGCGCCTCCACAGGCATGTCCATCACCGGCAGCACCCGCTGGCGTGTCGGTTCGAGGGTGATCTCGTAGTTGAAACGTGCTTCGCCTTCCAGTGTGCCGGGTGCACGCGAGCCGCCGTTGTAGTCGGGGCTCCAGCTCTGACCATCGAAGTTGGTCATGGTGTACGCGCGAAAATAACGGCTCTCGTTCATCGGCGGCGTGCCGTCGAACGTCACGCGCATGGCAGGCGTATCGTCAGTGAGTACTTCAGCCATCTCACCCGGTGCCATGCGATCGGACAGGCCCGTGATGGATTTATCGGCCGTGGGCGCACCCCATAAAGGCGAGCTCAGGCGAGGCACGAACACGAAGGCGAACGCGGCGAGCGGGACGGCGGCCAGTAGCGTGATCAACACCGGCAGGAGTTGGCGGCGTAGAGGCTGCGATTGGGGGTCGACTTCCTCGACGGAGCGTAACGTGGCGACGGCTGGCACCAGGCCGAGGGCAACGACGAAGCTGGCGGCGAGACCCTGGT
>NZ_JBFUJE010000542.1:0-2520 GCF_056401535.1 Luteibacter sp. P4_E6
GTCTCCGTCCTTCTGGGGAATGACGTCGTCGAGCTGGCGCGCGACCTGCAGGAACGCTTTCCCACGGCACGCCTGTACAAGGCCGATCGCGACGAGAGGACATTCATGGCCAGGGTCGTCGCCTTTATCGAGGCACCGCGTAACGGGTTCGATCTCCCGCTGGACCTTCGCGGCACGGCCTTTCAGCGCATGGTCTGGGATGCTCTCCGCGAAATCCCGGCCGGCCAGGTCCTTTCGTACACCGACCTCGCAAAGCGCATCGGATCGCCCCAGGCCGTCCGCGCCGTCGCAAGCGCTTGCGCCGCCAATCACCTCGCGGTGGTCGTTCCCTGCCACCGGGTCGTCCGCAGGGACGGCCTGCTCTCCGGCTACGCATGGGGCGTGCAGCGCAAGCGAGCGCTGCTGGATCGCGAGGCCAGCTAGCGCTGGCCGTGCCGAATCTCAGATGTTGTCCACGGTCTTGCTGGCACCGACCACGAGGGCAGTGATCAGCAAGACCACGATCAGTCCGCTCGCGGGTACCGCAGCGGCGAGGTCGCCTACCCGTTGAAGCGGGAGGTGAAGGTCCGCAAACATCGTGAAGTTATCGGGTTTGATACCTATCACGACGGCCAGTGCGAGAACCGCCGAGCCAACGAGAATCCAGCCGCGGCGACGACGATGGCTACGGCGCACGGCCTGGCCCATGACCAGACGGATAAAGGCCTCGCCCTCCAGATGTCGATCATAGGCAAGCAGCTCTTCCAGCGGTGGCAGGCCGGTCATATGCATTCCTCCTCGGATCCTAACAGTCGTGCGAGCTTCTTCTTCGCGCGGTTGATGTGCGATTTGATGGTGCCCAACGGGGCCTGCGTGACCTCGGCAATCTCCGCGTGACTCATGCCTCCGGAAACGGACAAGGTCACCATCAGGCGCTCGTCGAGGCTCAGGTGCTTCATGAGTTGCTCCACGAGGATGTCTGACATGACGGTCGGCGCGGGCGATATCGCTTCGGGCATGCTGTCATGACCGACGAACTCGAGGCGCGAACGGTTGGCTACGTGACGGAGGAAGGTCCGGTAGGCGATGGTATGAAGCCAGGTCGATATCCCGGCCTCGCCCCGGAACGACACCAGGCTGGTGAACATCTTGAGGAAGGTCTCCTGTGCGATATCGTCGGCCAGGGCATGATCGCCGGCTGACAAACGCCTCAAGAACTGGCGAATGGGCGACTGGTACCGCCGTACCAGATCAGCAAACGCCCGCTGGTCTCCAGCAAGGAATCGGGAGATCAACTCGCTATCCGTCTTTGGCGTCAACACCGGTGCGGGCTCCTCAGAGGGAGCCTTGTCCTCGCTCCAGCTTCCACACCAGCAGGAAGCCAAGGCCCACGAAGATCGGGAACACCGCGACCGTGGTGAACTCCTGCACCATTCCCGTGATCGGGCCGGCGACTAAGGCCGCCACACCAATCGACATGATGATGATGCCGCGACGCATGTCGGTCTTGCGCGAGGACTTGTTGGTCGCCATTTGCGCGACCAGCTCCGAGGTCAACGGCGCCCCCTTCTCGATGGCGGTCCGTAGGGTCCGTTGCACCTCGAACTGGGTCCAGCTGTTCAGCACCGAAAAGGTGATGAACATGGCCGCGATGCTGAGGAAGCCGATGATGGGGATGTAGATACCGTCCATAAGTAATCCTGTCTCGTGGGTTGGCTGGAGTAGCCATGTACCCTTTAGAGACAGGCAAGCCACGATTTGGATGCACTCTCCGCAAAGGCATCCTTAGGTCCGTCCGTTGCCCAAGCCTAACCTTGCGCACCGACCTGCAAGGCGAACTCCTTGACAAAGGCCTTGTACGCGGCGTGAACCTTTTCGATATCCGGTGCTACTGCGGTCGTATCGAAGCTATCGTCCCAGGACGCCTGCCAGCCACTTCCGTACTGCCTGGCGAGTTTTGCCGAATCTGCCCGGATCTTGGCGGACACACCATGACCTCTGAAGGTCTTGAAGCAGAGTGCTATGTAAATATTATAGGTGTCGACCAGACCGCTTCCCGAGAACAACGGTCCATACAGGTGAATGAACTGGTCCAGTTTGCGCTTGTTATCCAGCACGCCGTTGGGCGTCATGCTCCGAAAGTTGCCGACCTTCATGAGGAAGCAATAAAGGTCGTTGGCGAGGGGCACGTATGCGGTGTAAAGCTCCAGCCGCTTCTTGACGAGCTCCTGGTTCACGGCTTTCTTTCGGTCGAACGCTATCGTCATCCATGAGCCAGCCACTGCACCGATGACGGCCAGGAGAGCTGATAACGACGGTATGACCCACCACGCGATGTCCGACGGTTTGTCGGCTTGTGAAAGGATCAGGTGGCAACGTTCCCACCAGAAAGGTTGGTAGTCCATGCCTATAACTCCCTGGAATCGCTGCTAGTAGGCGCGCCAATCACCATATGACGCAGTTCTTCGGGGAGCCTGCTCCCGAATTGTTGCGACAACCACTGCATGGCATCGCGGTGTGCCACCTGAAATAGCGCTGAGC
>NZ_JBFUJE010000543.1:0-2508 GCF_056401535.1 Luteibacter sp. P4_E6
ATGAAGAACAGGACGCCGATGATGATCATCGGTACCAGACTGGATTGCCGTGTCTCTTCGACGCCGACCGCGGTGGATGACATGGGTGCTTCCCCTCGTGTTGTTTTCGGTATCCGTGCGGCGGCACCGCCGGATACGCCCCGATTTGTCGCCTTTATTGACTCGTGTGCGTAACGTTGTCAATTGGCTTTTTACGCCACCCCACCCAGCGCACCCCCGTTTGTGACTTTCGATGTCGCGGCGCGTCAAACCGCTGATCGCCCATGCATTCCCCATGCCGCAGGCCGCACCAGGCGGCGAATCGACGAAGAAGACGAGCCACTGCAAACGTTTCCTGCTGCGGCGCAGGATGGAATGGTGGATGTCCTAGCCATTTGTCCTGTTGACAACGTTGTCATTTGACTCACAGACTCCGCTCAAATCAGGGGCGTCACAGAAAGTTCATGTGACGACGAACGAAAAGTCATAAGGGGCGGGGCGTGGGCGAATCGGCCAAACAACGGGAAATCGTGCGTGCTTCGCGTTCCGGGGCGTTCATCGCCGCCGACGTGGGCGGGACGCATGCCCGTATCGGTCTGGTGCGTCGCGCCGCCGGTTCCACCGCCATCGACGTGCTTCGTTACGAGCGTTACGCCTGCGCCGACTGGCCGAGCCTGACCGCCGTCCTGCAGGACTTCGTCGGCCGGTTGGATGGCCAGCACCACATCGAACATTGCGCCGTCGCCAGTGCGGGCTATGTGCTCGGCGACGCCATCGTCAACGAGAACCTGCCCTGGCCGGTCTCGATCGGCGATATCCGCGACAGCCTCGGACTGCTCGGTCTGGCCGTGGTCAACGACTTCGAAGCCGTCGCCTACGCCTGCCAGTTCCTCGAGAACCACCAGACCACGCCGATCATCGAAACCGCCGCCGCACCGGCCGTGGGTCCGATCCTCGTCATGGGGCCGGGCACGGGTCTGGGTTCCGCTGTCCTCCTGCCGGGTTCGCCGCACGCCACCGTGCTGCCGACCGAAGCCGGCCAGATTTCCCTCGCGCCGGGTAACGAGCGCGAGGTCGCGATCCTCGGCGAACTCGCCCGCGGCCGCGACTACGTTTCCTACGAGACGGCCCTGTCGGGTCCGGGTCTTGTCCATCTTTATGAAGCCATTTCGACGCTGCGCGGCACCCCCGCGACGCTGACCGAACCTGCCGCCGTCACACGCGCCGCGCTCGACGGGAACGATCCCGCCGCCGTGGAAGCACTGGACGTTTTCTGCGGCCTGCTCGGCAGTTTCGTCGGCGATCTCGCCCTTCTCTACGGCGCCCGCGGTGGCGTGTTCCTTGCGGGCGGCATCCTGCCCCAGGTTCGCGACCGCCTCCTCGCCAGCAGCTTCGCCACCAGGTTCTTCAACAAGGGCGTTATGCGCGCCTTTCTCCAGCAAGTACCGGTACGTCTGATGGACCACGGACAGTTGGGTGTGATCGGTGCCGCCGGTCTCTACCTGCACGGTTCGAACGCTCACTGAAGAGCGGGAAAGGAACGCAGGCTCAGTACAACAACCGGGTCGAAAGACCCTTCGATAGCAACGAAGCATGACGCGGCCGCGAAACCCGTCACTGCTACATCCTCTGAGGGGAGGACACCATGTCGCATCGTAGAAACCTGCTGACGGCGAGCATCATCGCCGGACTCTGTTGTTTCACCGGATACGCCGCCGCGCAAGACGCGACGCCGCCGCCGGCAAAGCCGCAGACTGCCCAGGAAAAAGCTGACGCCGCCAAGGCAGCCCAGCTCGAGGGCATCACCGTTACCGGCATCCGCGCCAGTCTCGAGAAGTCTCTCGACACCAAGCGCAATGCCGACGCCATCGTCGAAGCGGTCACCGCCGAAGACATCGGCAAGTTCCCGAACACCAACGTCGCCGAAGCGATGACGCAGATCCCGGGCGTCACGATCGACCGTCAGTTCGGCCAGGGCGACCGCGTATCCATCGACGGTACCGACCCCAGCCTCAACCTTACCTTCCTCAACGGCCAGCCGATCTCGCAGACGCCGTGGCAGTACGGTGCACAGCCGAACCGTGGTTTCGACTTCACCATGCTCGCGCCGGAAATCATCGGCCGCCTGGAAATCTACAAGTCGCCCGAAGCGCGCCTGACCGAAGGCAGCCTCGGCGGTACGGTGCTGCTGCATACGCTGGAACCGCTCGACCTGCCGGCCAACACGGTGCGCGGTTCGTTCGGCCTGAACTACAACGACCAGGGCAGTGGCGGCTCGCGTCCCACCGCGTCGGCGTTGTACAGCTGGAAGAACACGTCCAACACCTTTGGCGTGATCGCTTCGGCACAGCATTACGAAGAAAAGATCGACCGCCAGGGCCTGGAAATCTTCAGCTACAGCCCGGTTTCCAAGTGGGCAGCGAGCCCGGCCGTCGCCGCGGGCATCGCCAATGGTTCGCTCAACCCGAACGCGAAGGTGCCCGACGAGGTCAACTCCGCCTGGTTCCAGCAGAACCGCAAGCGTGACAC
>NZ_JBFUJE010000544.1:0-2505 GCF_056401535.1 Luteibacter sp. P4_E6
GCGTCGTACAGCCTGACGATGTGCGTCGGCTACTTTTCGATCTGAGCTCACAGACGCCTACGCTGATCATTCTCGACGAGTACGATCGTATAGCGGATCGTCAGGTAGCTGTACTAATTTCGGACACTATTAAATCCCTCTCCGACAACGCCGTCGCAGCATCGTTGCTACTGATTGGAGTAGCTGAATCGGTCGATCAGCTAGTGGAAGGGCATCTGTCCATTGAGCGAAACTTGGTACAGGTTCCGATGCCACGAATGTCTACCGAGGAGATCGCGCAGATCGTGTCCAACGGCCTAACGCGGCTTGGCATGACGATATCGGCAGGTGGCTTGGCTCACATCGTCGCTCTGTCCCAAGGTCTGCCTTACATCACGCACCTGCTGGCACTTCACAGTACACGCGCTGCGCTGACTAACGAGTCCATGGAGGTGAACCGCGATCACGTCGATAGGGGCGTTACCGACTCGCTCGATCAATGGCAACAGTCCATCAAATCTTCGTACTACGACGCCGTCAAAAGCCCGCAGCCGGGAAACATCTTCAAAGAAGTGCTGCTTGCATGCGCTTTGGCAGAAGTTGATGAAGCTGGATATTTCACTGCGGCTGCGGTCAGGTCGCCGTTGAGTAATATCCTAGGTCGAACGATTGATATCCCTAATTTTGCACGTCATCTGAAGGAGTTCGGACAGGTTGAGCGAGCTGAGATGCTGACCCGGGTTGGAACCACCAAGCGATTCCGTTACCGGTTTGTCAGTCCAATCATGCGCCCGTACATCATCATGCGCGGATATGTTGAGGGATTAATCAAGTAAGTCTGCTGTCTTGAACCGCCGCTAGATAACCGCCAATCAGGCGCTAAGTGGACCCCAAGGGCCGAGCCTCCGTGCCAAGCCAGGCCAAGGGCAGGGCATGGGTCGAGCGATTCGCTGGCCGGCGCCTCGCGCATTTGGGCAGACTCGCCGCGACACCAGGAGTAGGGCCAAGCGCCGCCGGCGGCTACGCAAAGCCGACCGCCGAGGAACAAGCCCGCTACGCCGCCTTCTACGCCTCCTACGTCCCACCCAAACGAACGAGAATTCGATCCCGGTGACTTCGCGCATTCCTTCAGGTCAGGGGAGGTTGAGTACGCCGGCTTTCGTGCAAATAGTCGTGCAGGCTGATCGCGCACTGCGGGCAGCCACCGGTAGGCACAATCCGGCATCCCATCTTCATGTGGGTTCGATAGTAGCGCTGGTGCTTTAAACACCATGCCTCGGCGGCCAGGTTCTGGCGTGACTGGTAGCGTTCGCGCCGCCCTTGGAAAGGCATCACCGCGGTCTCGCGCGGCGAGTGCTGGACGTGGGAGGCATGAAGACGGGGCAGGGTGCGCCGATGGGGTAGCGCTCACGATGGCGCTCACAGAACCGAAAGCCTCGGCCACCATCGGAAGAGCGTCGCGTCAGCGCCTAGCGCTGGTCGCGAGCTGCGCGGGAGATACGTCGGAAGGAGTCCATTTGGCGCTTTTCTCGCCACTCGATCTCAACGGTCGCGACCAGCGGAGCGCGCACAGGCTTGCGCTTGCTGGACGCCACCAGCAGCGAGGGTTAGATTTATAACCGGCGACCTGGTTATTTCACTTCGCGACGGCTCGGTTCGACTCCATAGGGGGCGACGATGACAGTCAGCTGCATGTCGATCAATGCATGGCTTCAAGCGCTCGGATTCGTCGTCCTCTTGTTGGCGGCTATCGGAGGGGGAATTAATGTTGGTACTAGCGGGCTATCCAAGTTCACTCCGAAAAGAAGCTGCGTTGTAGGCGCCATAGGCTTGTTGTTCGCGGTCTTGGGATCGCTAAAAGCCGTCCCGGATATCGGAACATGCGTCCCATTACCGTGGCTCAAAGACGACACCGTAATAGCACCACCCGCGCCGGCTGCTCGCCTTGCATGGCCAGAGAATGACTGGATCGCTGCGTTAGAGATCAAGCCTGGCGACGGTATTCCAAAGCCGCGACCGATGCCTTTTCACTGGGCGAAGAACGACAATGGTCTGCTATTGACCTACACCGCGACCGTCGGCGGTCATGTCTGGCGCGTCGACGAACAAGTTGTTAGCGGGAGGATTACCAGGGCGACATTTTTGAGCCAAGTCGCCGACAGCTGGACCTATAGGCGCAACCAGGCGATTGTCGGTGTTTCGGGGGAAGAAGTTGCCTTGGAGTGCCGTGGCACGGGGCTCGCCAATTTCAAAGCACGCCTTGCCGGCGAATTTGGGGATCCGCTAGACGGGACCATAGATGAGTCGTCGAAAAGACTGGATCTCGATGGGGTTGGCATGTGTGGGGTCAGCAGGAGCTGCAAGGGCACGACGACGAAAACTTCTGATCGAACAATCTTCAAGGTGAACACCCAGTGGCAGCTCGAGTTCCGAGCAGAACACATACACACCGATACATCGATGATTGACGATGCCGACGACGACGCGGGTTCGATTCGCGATACTTGCGACTGGTCGCTGTATTTC
>NZ_JBFUJE010000545.1:0-2505 GCF_056401535.1 Luteibacter sp. P4_E6
GCACCGAGCAGTGCGGCACGTTCGTCGGCCGGGCCGTCACCCAGGGAGGCAACGATCGTCCGGCCGCGACTCTGCGAATGCTGGCGGGCCAACAAGGCGAGGCTCGGCCGCGGACCGACTTCGAGAAAGGCGTGCGTCGCATCGTCCAGCGTATGCAGCAGCGCCGGCGAAAAGCGCACGGCGTGACGCATGTGCCGGGTCCAGTAGTCCGGCGAGGTGGCTTCCTCGTCGGTCAGCGGCAGTCCTGTCAACGTAGAGACGATGCGGATGCGCGGCGCACTGAGCGACACCGCCGCCACTTCGGCACGGAAAGAGACCAGGACGGGATCCATCATCGCGGAGTGGAAGGCGTGGGACGTATGCAAGAGGCGGCAGGCGACGCCCTCGGCGTCGAGCGCGAGACGGAAGGCTTCGACGGCCGCCGTCTCTCCGGAAACCACGCTCGCATTCGGCGCGTTCTCGGCAGCGAGGGAAAGAGCGTCCGGGAGGCGCGCCCGCAGTTCGGCGGCTCCCAGACGAACGGAAAGCATGGAGCCCGCGGGAAGGGCCTGCATGAGGCGGCCGCGGCGCGCGACAAGTCGCGCGGCAGCGGCCAGCGGCATCACGCCGGCCAGCACGGCGGCGGCGAACTCGCCGACGCTATGGCCGATCATCGCCACCGGTTCGACACCAAGGCTCATCCACAGGCGGGCCAGCGCGTACTCCAGGGCGAAGGTCGCGGGCTGGGTCAGTTCGGTGGCCTTCAGCGCGTCCGCGTCTGCGGCGAACATGCGCTCACGCAGGTCGAAGCCCAGTTCCCCGCGCAGCGCACTGGCGACGTCGTCGAGCGCCGCGCGAAAGACGGGTTCAGTTGCATGCAGTTCGCGACCCATGCCGGCGTACTGCGAGCCCTGGCCAGGGAAGAGGAAGACCATGCCCGGTGACGGCGTGATGCAGGTGCGGCACATCGCGGCGGCGGCGATGTCGCGCAGCTTGCCTACCGCGTCGTTGGTGGAGGTGGCGACGACATGGGTGCGCTGGACGAACGCCTTGCGACCACGGGCGAGCGTCCACGCGGTATCGGCGAGGTTGCCGTCCGGGTGCGCGGCGAGATGGTCGGCGAGTCGCGCGGCAGCGTTGCCCAGAGCCGTCGGCGTCCGTGCGGAAATCAATAGCAGCTGCGCACCACTGGCGACATCGGAAGGCACGCGCTCCGGCGCTTCCTCGAGAATCACATGGGCATTGGTGCCGCCGACGCCGAACGAACTGACACCGGCGCGCAGGGGACCTCCCGCCGTCTGCCAGGGGCGCAGCGAGTCGTTCACCACGAAGGGTGAATCGGCAAGGTTGAGGCGTGGATTGGCGGACGTGAAGTGCAGGGACGGCGGCAGGCGACGTTCGCACAGGGCCAGCGAGGTCTTGATCACGCTGGCCGCACCGGCGGCCATCACGAGGTGGCCGACATTGCTCTTCAGCGAGCCTAGCGCGCAGAAGCCCTTATCGGTCGTGCTCTGGCGGAAGGCCTGTGTCAGCCCCTCCAGCTCGATCGGGTCGCCTAGCGGCGTGGCTGTGCCATGTGCTTCGACGTAGGAAATGTCGCGCGGCGACACACCGGCATCGTCCAGCGCCATCGTGATGACGGCTGCCTGGCCGGCGGCGTTTGGCGCCGTAAAACTGGCCTTGACCCCGCCATCGTTGTTCACCGCGACGCCACGGATCACCGAGTAGATCGGGTCGCCATCGCGTAGCGCATCCGAAAGACGCTTCAGCAGGACCACGGCCGCACCGTCGCTGAACACCGTGCCCTGAGCATCGGCATCGAAGGTACGCGTGTGACCGTCGGGCGAAAGCATCGAGCCTTCCTGCGCGATGTAACCGCTGTTCGGTGGGCAGGAGATCGACGAGCCCCCGGCAAGTGCCATGCCGCAACGGCCGGCGCGCAAGGCGTCAAAAGCCTGAGCGATGGCAACGAGCGACGTGGAGCACGCGGTATTGAGACTGATCGCCGGGCCAGTGAGGTTGAGCTTGTGCGCGACGCGCGTAGCCAGGTAATCCTTCTCGTTGCCGAGCATCACCTGGAAGGCCCCGAGCTTGTCGATAAGGTCGGGCCGGCCACTGATGTGCTTCTGGAAATAGGTGGCGTTATGCATGCCGCCGAAGACGCCGACCGGCACGTCCTGCGCATCGGGAACGTAACCGCCGCGCTCGAGACATTCCCAGCACAGCTCCAGGAACAGTCGCTGCTGCGGATCCGTCAGCTCTGCTTCGCGCGGAGACATGCCGAAGAAGCCGGCGTCGAACTGTTCCACGTCGTCGATCACACCGCGCGCGGCGACATAGTCCGGATCGTCGCGATCGGCCTGGCTCACAGCCGGGTCGAGCTCCTCCGGCGCGAAGAAGCGGATCGACTCGCGACCATTGCAGAGGTTGTCCCAGAACGTCTCGACATCAGGCGCACCGGGGAAGCGGCCCGCCATGGCGATGATCGCCACCGGCTCGCCCACCGCCGGCGCGCCACCCGACAAG
>NZ_JBFUJE010000546.1:0-2489 GCF_056401535.1 Luteibacter sp. P4_E6
AGCATGCACCGCACGAGTCGCCGTGGGTCGTTACCGTTCCGCTGGTCCTGCTTGCCATTCCGTCGATCATCATCGGTGGTCTCACCGTCGGCCCGATGCTGTTCGGTGACTGGTTCGGCAAGGCTATCCATGTAGACGAGGCGAACAACGTGCTCGCCGAAGTCGGGCATGAGTTCCACGGCGCCATCGCCATGGGTCTCCACGGCTTCATCCAGTTGCCGTTCCTGCTGGCGCTGGCGGRCTTCCTCGTCGCCACTGTCATCTACCTGTTCAAGCCGTCCATCGCCGACAAGATCAAGAACGCGCTGATGCCGGTCTACAACCTGCTCGACCACAAGTACTGGATCGATGAACTCTACTTCGCGGTGTTTGCGAAGGGTGGTGTGAAGCTCGGCGAAGGCCTGTCGAAGGTGGGCGATACCGCCATCATCGACGGTGCCATCGTCAACGGCTCGGCCAACCTTGTGCAGCGCATCGCCGGTGGCGTCCGCCGCCTGCAATCCGGATTCCTCTTCCACTACGTGTTCGCCATGATCCTCGGCCTCATCCTGCTCTTGGGCGGGTACTGGCTGATCGGGCAATAAGGGAAACGAGCTCTATGTCGAATCACTTGCTCAGCCTGCTGATCTGGCTCCCGGTCGTCGGCGCCATTCCGGTGCTGCTCGCCGGTACCGGACGCCCCGGCCTTGCCCGCTGGATATCGCTCCTGGTCGCGGTCGCCACGTTCGCCGCCAGCCTGGCCCTCATCCCTGCCTATGACGCCACCACGGGTACGATGCAGCTCAACGAATCGTTGAGCTGGATTCCCTCCCTCGGCATCAACTACTCGCTCGCCGTCGACGGTATCTCGGTTGCCCTGATCATCCTCACCACGTTCACCCAGATCCTCGTGATCGTGGGCGCATGGGAAGTGATCCAGAACAAGCCGCACCAGTACATGGCCGCCATGCTGCTGCTCGAAGGCGCCATGATCGGCGTGTTCTGCGCGACGGACGCGATGCTGTTCTACGTGTTCTTCGAAGCCATGCTGATCCCGATGTTCATCATCATCGGTATCTGGGGTGGTCCGCGCCGTGTCTACGCGACGCTGAAGTTCTTCATCTACACGTTCTTCGGCTCGATCTTCATGCTGGTCGGCCTGCTTTACCTGTGGCACAAGACCGGCGGCAGCTTCGCCATCTCGGACATGGCTGCCGTGCATCTGACGCTCACCGAGCAGAGCTGGCTGTTCTTCGCCTTCCTGCTGGGCTTCGCGATCAAGGTCCCGATGGTGCCGGTGCACACCTGGCTACCGGATGCCCACGTGGAGGCGCCTACCGGTGGTTCGGTGGTGCTGGCGGCGGTGATGCTGAAGATCGGTGGCTACGGATTCATCCGTTTCAGCCTGCCGATCGCGCCGGATGCCTCGCAGCATTATGAGTGGCTCATTGTCGTACTCAGCCTGATCGCGGTCTGCTACATCGGCTACATCGCCCTCGTTCAGCAGGACATGAAGAAGCTGGTGGCGTACTCGTCCATCGCGCACATGGGTTTCGTGACCCTGGGTATCTTCATCGCCTTCATCCTGGTGCGTGAGACGAATAACCCGGATGCCGCTCGCCTGGGCATGCAGGGTGCGATGGTCCAGATGATCTCGCACGGCTTCATCTCCGGCGCGATGTTCAGCTGCATTGGCGTCCTGTACGACCGCATGCATACGCGTCAGATCAAGGACTACGGCGGTGTCATCAACGTGATGCCGATCTTCGCCCCGTTCTACGTGTTGTTCGCCATGGCCAATAGCGGCCTGCCGGGCACGAGCGGTTTCGTCGGCGAGTTCATGGTCATCCTGGCCGCGTTCAGTGCCAACCCGTGGATCGCGCTGTTCGCCGCGTTCACCCTGATCATCGGCGCTGCCTACACGTTGTGGATGGTGAAGCGCGTGCTCTGGGGCAAGGTCACGAATTCGCACGTCGCGGAACTGAAGGACGTCAACGGTCGCGAAATCTTCATGCTGAGCGCGTTCGCCGCCGGTGTGCTGCTCTTCGGCATCTGGCCGGAGCCGCTGGTCCACCTGATGGATGCGTCGGTTGCTCGGATTGTCGAGCAGCTGGCCATTACCAAAGTCTGAGCGGGAACTATCCATGCCGAGTATCAACGACATCCTGATCCTGCTCCCCGAGATTTATCTCGTGGTCGCAGCCTGCGTGCTGCTTCTTCTGGATGCTTACCTCAAGCCGGGCCAGAAGGGCGCGGTTCACTGGCTCTCCATCCTCGTCCTGCTGGTTGGCGCGTACCTCGTCGTCAGCGGGCAGCCGGCCTCGTCGGTCAGCGCCTTCGGCGGCATGTTCATCCGTGACGGCGTTTCGGAAGTGCTGAAGGTGTTCTCGCTGCTGATCACAGCGATGATTTTCGTCTACGCGCGTCCGTACCTTAAGGAGCGGGCGATTCCGTTCGGCGAGTTCTACACGCTGACGCTCTTCGCCACCGTCGGCATCATGTTCCTGGTG
>NZ_JBFUJE010000547.1:0-2483 GCF_056401535.1 Luteibacter sp. P4_E6
GTGTTGCCGGAGATTTCCCTGGCGAAGATCAGCAAGGAGGCGCCGCTGGAGAAGGTCTGCCTTTTGGGCTGCGGGATCACCACGGGCATCGGTGCCGTGCTGAATACGGCCAAGGTGGAACCCGGCTCGACCGTGGCCGTCTTCGGCATGGGCGGCATCGGCCTCTCGGTGGTGCAGGGTGCGGTCATGGCCAAGGCCTCGCGCATCATCGTGATCGACACCAATCCGTCGAAGTTCGAGATGGCGAAGATGCTGGGTGCCACCGACTGCATCAATCCGCGCGACTACCCGGACACGCCGATCCAGCAGGTCATCGTCGACCTGACCGACGGCGGCGTCGACTATTCGTTCGAGTGCATCGGCAGCGTCGACGTGATGCGCGCCGCGCTCGAGTGCTGTCACAAGGGCTGGGGCGAGTCGATCATCATCGGTGTCGCCGGCGCCGGCCAGGAAATCCGCACACGCCCGTTCCAGTTGGTCACCGGGCGCGTCTGGCGCGGTTCGGCGTTCGGTGGCGTGAAGGGCCGCAGCCAGCTGCCAGGATACGTAGACCGTTATATGGGTGGTGAGATCAAGATCGATCCGATGATCACGTATACGATGGGGCTGGAAGACATCAATCGCGCCTTCGACCTCATGCACGAGGGCAAGGCCATCCGCTCCGTCATCATTTACTGAGCTTGCCGATGAATGCATCGATCGACCTGATCCGCCGGTATCACGAGGCATTCAACCGTGCCGACTGGCCAGGCATGCTGGCCCTGTTGGACGAGCACGTCATTCATGACCTGAACCAGAGCGGCCGCGAAGTCGGGCGTGAATGTTTCGCTGCTTTCCTCCAGCGTACGACCGCCAGCTACGACGAGCAGCTTAAAAACGTCGTGGTCATGGTCAACGAGACCGGCACCCGGGCGGCGGCGGAATACATCATCCACGGTGTGTACAAAGCTACCGACGAAGGGCTTCCTCTCGCTCAGGGCCAGTCGTATGCCATGCCCGGGGGTGCTTTCTTCGACATCGCCGATGGCAGGATCCTGCGGGTCAGCAACTACTACAACCTCGAGGACTGGCTCTCCCAGATACGTCGGATCGATGTCGACTGAGCCTTGAACGAGTGGGCAACGGGCCGCAGGTCTTCTGCGACCCGTTTCTCATTCAAGGTTGAGCATGGCTTGGACGAACCCGTTCTTTGACCGTTCCAAGGAACACCACACACCGGAAGGATTCCGCAACCTCGAGCCGGACATCCGGCCGCCCGGCGGGCTCAAGCGCTGGCGTCGGGAGCGCAAGGAGCAACAGCTGCCCCGTCCACCCGATGCCGGCTACGAAGCCTTTGCCCGGCGCTGGTGGCAGACTGCTAACTTCGATGGCCATCAGGATGCCGCTTGGTGGCTGGGTCACGCCACTGTCCTGGTGCGGCACCAGGGGCTTACGGTGCTCACCGATCCGGTTCTGGGCCAACGCGCCTCGCCGCTCTCGTTTGCAGGGCCGGCGCGCCGCACGATAACGCCCGTCGACGTGGCTGGCCTGCCTGCCATCGACGTCGTGGTGATCTCGCACAACCATTACGATCATCTCGATAGCGCGACGGTGCACGCGCTCGCCCGGCGTTTCCCTCAGGCCGTTTTCCTCGTACCGCTAGGGTTGAAGCGCTGGTTCGACAAGGCGGGCATCGGCAACGTCCGAGAGCTGGACTGGTGGGCGAGCACCGAGGTTCGGGGTGCCATGTTCACCTTCGTACCGGCGCGTCACTGGAGTGCGCGAACGCTGTGGGATCGTAATCGCTCGCTCTGGGGTGGCTGGGTCATGAACCATCAGCGCTTCCGTTTCTGGTTCGCGGGCGACACGGGCTATTCCGACAAGCTCGCCGAGATCGGTCGGCGGGCCGGTCCGATCGACCTTGCCGCCATTCCCATTGGCGCTTATGCGCCTCGCTGGTTCATGCAGGGGCAGCACGTCGACCCCGCACAGGCGGTCCAATTGCACCAGGAGATCGGCTGCAAGCGCTCCATCGCGATCCATTGGGGCGTGTTCGAACTGGCCGATGACCAGCTGGATGAGCCGCCGCAGCTGCTCGGCGAGGCACTGGCGGAGGCGGGCCTGACGGAGGAGGACTTCATGCTCCTYAACATTGGTGGCCGAATTGCGCTCTAATGGCAGACCCGATCATCCGAAAGCCGCCCGCCATGTCGTTTCATGAATTCCGCCTCGAAGGCGAGTATGTCGAACTCAACCTGCTGCTGAAGCTCGCCGGTCTCGCCGAGAGCGGTGGTCAAGGCAAGCGTTTCGTCGCCGATGGCCTGGTGACGGTCGACGGTGTCGTCGAATTGCGCAAGACGCACAAGGTACGTGCCGGTCAAGTGGTGAAGTTCGGTGAAGAAGAGATCAGCGTATTGCCCGAAGTCGACTGAACCCAGCGGCACGCACAAAAAAACCCGGCGCTTCGCAGCGCCGGGTTTTTTCGTTCATGCGCGTGAGATTAC
>NZ_JBFUJE010000548.1:0-2482 GCF_056401535.1 Luteibacter sp. P4_E6
GAAGCGCGGCGGCCATGATTAGAGCGTTGCGTCGAAAAGTGCTTTTGCTTTGGCCAACGCCTCGGCGTGGGTCGCGGCCTGCGACACCTTCACATCGGCGCAAATCGGAACGCTCGCCTTCGCCGCCTCCGTGCAGGTGCTCAGGAAGTCGTAGTGCCCCACCCCGGGCAACCGCGTGATCGTCGCGCCGGGAATCGCCTTCACCGCGATGTTTGCGTTAGTGGCAGGTTCGGCCACCTTGTCATCCAGACCCACCACGATCGCCGTCGGTACACGTATCTGCGCAAAACTATCGGGTGCAATCGCCTGCACCAGCGCCGGCGCGAGGGTAAAGACGGCCTTCACTTCCGGGATCGAATGATCGTCCGCCGCGTGCACGATCTGCGCCTTGATCGCGGGATCGTCGTAAGCCTTATGGAAGAGCGCGGGTCCGCTGATTTCCGGTGCTTCCTTCTGCGGTTTGCAGACGCCGTCATCCGGATGGCTGTCGCAGAACGCCCTCAGGTGGGGAATATCCGTGCGCGCACCCGCCAGCAGGAACGCCGTGAATCCGCCTGCCGAAAAACCCGCCACACCCAGGCGCGCCGGATCGATATGGGCCGCGATGTCCTTATCCTTGCGGACCGCCGCGAACGCTGCCTTGAGGTCCTCGGCGCGCTCCCACCACATCGCCGCACCCGCCGCAGTCATCGGTCCCATGCCGTTGTTGCCCGGATGATTCACCCCGACCACGACATACCCGTCGCGCGCGAGCTCCGTACCGAACCAGCTCATCATGCGCGCCGTTCCGCCGAAGCCGTGCGATAGCAACACCACCGGGTGACGTCCGGGCGCGAACGGCGCTTCCTGCGCGGCGCGACCGGCGAGGAACAACGGATGACCGGGCGAGCCCATATCCAGCGGCTCTTCTTTCGCCCCGTCAACGGCGGGATACCAGACCGTGATAGCCAGCGCGTCGGAGTGCGACGCGTCGCGCATGGCAGCGGTCGGTGTGGTCGTGGAGCGATGCGTCTCGCCGACGGTCGTCGCCGACGCCACGCCGAAGACCGAGGTAAGCGCCAGCGCCAGGCAGGCGCGGGTGATGTCATGCATGGTGGATCCCCTCTCTTGGTGACGGATGGGAGGCCTCAGGACGCCAGCGGCACCCAGATTTCGACGCCACCCATGCCAGTCAGGGGGTCGAAGGCGGCATCGTAACGTTCGAAATCCGGCGCGTCGGCTGCCACAAGTCCCGAGGCGGGAAGCCAGGTCTCGAGGAAGGCGCGCCACGTCAGCGGTATCGAGCCGATGTGCCCGTTGTGCCTGACGACCGCGTAAGGACGCCGTGCAAGGCGAAGCCGCGTGAAGTCGGTGGGCACCCCCGAGAAATTCTGGACTTCGTAACCGCACAGATAATCGAAGTTGCCTTCGTCGTCCTGGTTGAAGCAAACCCCATAGGAATACGGTCGTTTCGAGCGCGTACGGGCGTCCTGCTCCAGGCGTTGCCACTGAGAAGGGATGCCAGCGGAGTTCGATGCGAGGTACCGCGCGCCCAGCCCGGCGATCAACAGCGGGCCGGCCTCTTCCACCCGAGGAACCTGCGCCTCCGGCACGGGCTCCTGCATCACCCGCATCGCCTCGACAACCGACAACCCTTCGAGCGAACCACGTTGGCGGACCTCTTCCGGCGTGGCCCCGAACTGTTCGCGGAACGCCCGGGTAAATGCCTCGTGCGAGCCGTAGCCCGCCGAAAGGGCCACGTCGAGGATGTCTGGGGCACCCGCCGCCAGCTCACGGGCGGCCTCGGAAAGGCGGCGCGCCCGCAGATAGCGCACGACGGGCCAACCGGTCGCCGCCTGGAACACACGGGTCAGATGGAAGGGCGAAACACCCGCGGCCGCGGCGACATCGCCCAGGGCCAGCCCGGCGCCGAAATGGCTTTCGATGTACCAGAGAGCTTTCTGCGCGGCCGCCATCGTGGCTGTCCTTGTCGAAGTAGGAGTTATCCTAGCGCCGTGTCAGATAACGCACTTGATCGCGATTGCGGGCCCTCTCCGGCGCGAATCGACCAGGCCGCCGTGCGACAATGGAGCCACTTTCGACCGAAGCAGTGCCATGAATTCGTCCGGTAAATATGACTTCAAGCAGTTCCAGGACGAACTTGCCGCGCTCGACCGCCAGAATGCCGGGAACAAGCCGCCGGTAGCCGCGACGCCCGTGCCAACGCCGGTCGAAACCCGGGTCGAGCCGCCCCTCCCCGCCAAACCTGTCGAAAAGCCCCGCCGTGGCCGTCCACCCAAGGTCGATCCGCTCGCCGAAGCCCGCGCCGCGTTCAACGCGTTGCGCGTGAGTTACGGCCTCAGCGTGGCCGACGTGGTGGCCTGGTTTCCGCCGGAAGAAGGCATCGCCTACCTGCAGTCGCTGATCGCGAGTGCGGAGCCCAAGCCGCGCAAACCCCGGACCAAACCCTCGCCGGACGCCGAATAAGCCGCCGCTCGATGAC
>NZ_JBFUJE010000549.1:0-2469 GCF_056401535.1 Luteibacter sp. P4_E6
GAGGTTCGAGGCGGCAGGGYCGTCGGGGTAGGCATAGGTTAGGGTTTTAAAAAAAACCAGCCATGCCGCAACCTCCGGAATCCATGATGGGTCGTCCGGACATGTCGATCTCGTTGACGACGACAACGAAGGGTCGGAAGAGACGGATCTAGCAGCATGAACCGGCAGCCGCGCCGCCGCGCCGATTCGCCGCTCGATGAGTCTGTAAAGCCAAATCTATCGTGATTCCGCAGATGCTTGCCGCCAGCGTCCTCGGTCTGTTGCTGCGGCTGTGCTGGCACAACCAGTCCATCTGGGCACTGGGTCCGTGCGGGGTGTGCACGCTCACCGCAGGTTTTTGCACTTTGTACGTACGTAAACCTTAGAGCCGAAATGATGCACTCATGGTCGGGCTGGTTGCCGCCGGGACCCGGCCTGCCCCTTTCGGACTACGTATCCCTTGAAAAAACTCGTCGAACTCGCAACCGTCGCCATGCTCACGACAACGGCAGCCGTCCATGCGCAGACACCCGTTTGGCAGAGCCTTCCGCCGCCAACTTCCCTTCCCCATCTGGCCAGCGAAGGCTATGTCACACGTGAGGGAGCACGTATCTGGTACGGAACGGTCGGCAAAGGTCCCACCGTGTTTCTCCTTCATGGAGGGATGTCCAGTAGCGACTCCTGGGGCAACCAGGTGCCTGCCCTGGTCGATAGCCACCACCGGGTCATCCTCATCGATACGCGCGGCCACGGTCGAAGCACGCTCGGCAACGTTCCCCTGAGCTATGAGGTCTTCGAGGAAGATCTACGCAGTGTCATGGACACCCTTCATATCAAAAAGGCCGACATTGTCGGTTGGAGCGACGGTGCCAACACCGCACTCGTGATGGCGATGAAAGATCCTGCCAGGGTGCGCAGGATCTACGCGTTCGGCGCCAACATGAATGCGGACGCGGCCAAGCCTGGCGCGCTCGACTCGCCGATCCTTGCAAAGGTAGTCGTCCTGCTGGAGCAGACGTACGCTCGCGTATCGCCGACACCCGATGGCTTCGGCGCACTGCACGCAGCAGTTGAGAAGATGCAGAAAACCGAACCCAACTACACCGCCAGCCAGCTTGCGGCCATTCATGGCCCGGCGATCGCTGTCGCCGATGGCGACCATGAAGAGTTCATCAAGGAAGAGCATCCCCGATACATGGCCCGGACCATTCCCGGCGCGAGCCTGGTCATTCTCCCCGGAGTCAGTCACTTCGCCCCGTGGCAGGCACCCGGCGCGTTCAATGCGTCATTCCTGCAGTTCCTGAGGTGAGCCGGCCGGTACAGTCCTATATCGCATCAGCCGCAAATCAGTGTGCGTCATACGTGCAGGCCGACCACATCACGTAATACGTGGTAGGCGCGATCGTGATGTTTTTACTGCCTACAGCTATAAGCTCTTGTCTGCGGATTTTCCACTTTCCGGATCCGTATTCGCGTACGCCCGACGCGCCATCGGAGAGAAAACGGGATTCATACCGGGGTGGATGAGCGGCTTCTACGAATGTGCCGATATCAACAGCCTGGCTTACAGCTTACCCGTAGAGCTGATGCGAGACGGACTCGATGGTGCGACGCTATGGAAGAAGAGTGCCTACTGCTATCTCGCGTATCTCGGTGACACCGCCGTAGCGACAGCGTCTGTCGTGGAAATCGAAGACGTGCTCTATGTCGCACTCGTGGCGACGCGACCGGATGCGCAGCGCCGCGGATTCGCGGAGGCAACTATACGGCACGCGCTGAGGGTCGCAAGCGAGGCAACCGGCCACCGGAAGACCTGCCTTCATGCGACGCAAGCGGGCTACCCTGTTTATGAGCGCATGGGCTACACCCCGGTGACGCGCATCGTGGGTTTCGGCCCGGCTAGTCCATGAGGACGATGCCCGGTAGTGCCTTCGACGGATCAATTCAGACGGTCGGTTCCTTGACGAACCGGGTGGCGTATTCCTCGATCACGGCCTCGGCAATGACGCTGGACATCCCGGATGTCATCGAACGGGTTTCGCCGGCGGGAAAGGTCACAACCACCGCGTCCCTGGAGCGGGGCACCCCCTCCCGGACAGGGTGAAGGCGGGACCGTGCTGCGCGCGTAAGGTGTGCTTCTTGCCATTTTTAGATGCGCCGTCCGCGTTCCTCATCCCACAGTTCACCTTCGAACAAGCCAATGAGGTGGACGGATTCCCATAGTCGGCACAGGCAAGTTTCAATATCGAGTTGGGCGGCGGCCGGGAGCGATGCGGCTGGCAAGCCGCAGACGCTACAAAGGGGGGGGGAGGCAGCGGGGTGCCGTGAGAGGTCAAGGAGGGGGCGCGGCCAAAGCGAAGGCGGTTGGCGCGGGATGGAGCGAAGCAGCTGACACCGATCCCGAAACAGCCCTTGACCTGGCCAACTGCAGTGGAGCGAGACGATGCCCGGGAAGGGTAGTGGGAAGAGCAGATGTCCTCTGGGATAGAC
>NZ_JBFUJE010000550.1:0-2452 GCF_056401535.1 Luteibacter sp. P4_E6
TCACATATCCGCTCGACGTTCGGGTCACCAAAACGGTCGAGCGGTCGAGGCCGAGCGAAGACGGGACCTACCTCAGCGTCCGCAAGAACAGCTACAACAAGAACGTCTACACCGTTCCGGGCACCGAGGACGACATTCTCAACAAGCGCGCGGCCCAGGTGTCCAAGGCCATCCGCACCCTCGGCCTTCGCATCATCCCCGGCGACCTGCAGGACGAAGCTGAGGCGATCATCAAGTCGATCCGCCTGGACGAGGCGGCGCGCGATCCCGGCGCCGAGCGCAAGAAAATCGCCGATGCCTTCGCCGAGATCGGCGTCAAGGCATCCGACCTTGCCGACTACCTTGGCCATGCCCTGGACACCTGCTCGCCTACTGAGTTGGTGAACCTCCGTGGCATCTATGGGGCGATCCGCGACGGCGAATCCTCGTGGAAGAGCGTCATGGAGAACAAGGCCGAGCAGGCCGGTAGCTCCACGTCGGCAGCGGCGGCCTCACGCACGGAACTCCCCGAGTGCACGGCCGAGACCTTCGAGAAGAAGAAGGCCGGGTGGCGGATGGCGATCGAGACCGGCAACAAGTCGGTCAACGACCTGATCGCAATGATCCAGACCAAGGACCTGCTCACCAACGAGCAGAAGATCGAAATTGCCTCGTGGGCTAACAAGGGGAGTGCCGAGTAATGAAGATCCATAACCTCGTCCAAGGCAGCGCCGAATGGGCTGCCTTCCGCCTGACCCACCACGGCGCTAGCGAAGCCGCAGCCATGCTGGGCCTTTCCAAGGTGACCACGCGCTCCGAGTTGCTGCGCGTCAAGCACACCGGTGATCCGAAAGAGTTCAGTGATTGGGTGCAGGAGAACATTCTCGACTATGGCCACCTGGTCGAAGCCCTCGCTCGGCCCATGGTCGAGCAGTTGATCGAAGATGACCTCTATCCGGTGACGTGCTCCAACGAGGATGCCGGCGGCAACCTCTCGGCGTCGTGCGACGGACTCACCATGGCCTTCGATGCCGCTTTCGAGCACAAGCAGTGGAACGCCGAGCTTGCGGCGATGGTCGCCTCTGGCGTGGTCCCCGACTCGCACATGCCGCAGTGCCAGCAGATCATGATGGTCACTGGCGCCAAGCGCGTCATCTTCACCGTGTCCGACGGAACCCCGGCGAACTTCGTGTCCACTGAAGTGTGGCCAGAAGCGGCTTGGTTCGAACGTATCGTCGACGGCTGGGCGCAGTTCGACCGCGACCTCGCTGCCTACACGCTGCCTGACGCTGCGCCGATCCTCGTCGCCGAGGCAGTGCAGGCACTTCCGGCGGTAGCCGTTCAAGTCGTCGGTCAGATCTCCGTCAAGGAGAACTTCAATGCTTTCGAGGTCGCGCTCCGGAACTTCCTTGAAAACAAGCTGATCCGCGAGCCGCAGACCGATCAGGACTTCGTTGACCTCGATCAGCAGATCAAGGCCATGAAGAAGGCTGAAGAAACGCTCGACGCCGCCGAATCGATGATGCTCTCCCAGATTGCGAGCGTCGACCAGGCGAAGCGGCAGAAAGACATGCTTCTCAAGCTGGTGCGGGACAACCGCCTCATGGCCGAGAAGCTGTTCGAGAGCGAGAAGGCCCGCCGTCGCGCCGAGAAGATCGAAGCGGCGCGCAAGGCGTTCATGGCCCACGTCACCGACCTGCAGCGAGAGATTACCGGCCTCCGTTTGGACGTGGTCATGCCCGACTTCGCAGGCTCCATAAAGGGCCTGAAGACGATGACCAGCATCGACGACAAGCTGGCCACCGCGCTAGCAAACGGGAAGATCGTCGCCGACCGCCAGGCGAAGGACTTCCGGGGCAAGCTGGGGTGGGTCAACGACCATGCGGCCGAATATCGCGCGCTGGTGGCCGACTTGCAGCAGCTCGCTGCCAAGCCCTTCGATGACTTCATCCTTGCCATCACCTCGCGTATCGACGCGCACAAGAAGGCTGAAGAGGAAAAGCTGGAAGCGCAGCGGGAGAATATCCGCAGGCAGGAGCGGGAGAAGCTCGAGAAAGAGAACGCCGACGCTGAGCGCGAACGTGTTGCGGCAGTTGAGCGTGAACGCGTGGCGACGGAAGCCGCGAACGCTCCCGTGCCGGCCGTTGCTCCGGCGACCCCGGGCCCGAGCAAGCCGTACGTCGAAGCGGTGAACGACCTCATCGGTGACGACCTCCGGGCCATGGAATCGCCGCAAACCTTCGCTAGCGTTCCGTCCGGCGCCCCCCGCCGAACGATCAAGCTCGGCGACATCAACGCGAAGATCGCCCCGCTGTCGATCACGGCGGATGGCCTGGAGTCGATTGGCTTCAAGCCGGTCAGCATCGAGCGCGGCGCGAAGCTCTATGCCGAGAGCGAGCTGATCGCGATCTACCGCGGCTTGTGGACTGTCATCCAGGGCGCCGTCAACGACCTGAAGAAAGCCGCCTAAACC
>NZ_JBFUJE010000551.1:0-2451 GCF_056401535.1 Luteibacter sp. P4_E6
CAGTCACACCCTCGGCATCGTCGTAGGCCGCGACCAGCGTATCCACCGGCTTGACCTGGTCGGCGCCAACGATGAAGTGCGCCTTGGGGCCCAGCCTCTCGCGCACCGACCGCAATAGCGCGATCGCCTCATCCGGCACGAAATTGCCGATCGTCGAACCCGGAAAGAACGCCACCACTGGCCTGCCGGCAAGGGCGCCAGGCACGTCGATGGCGCGGGTGAAATCACCGACCACCGGGTACACCTCCAGCGCCGGATACGCGGAGCGCAGCCGCTCTACCGCCCCGTTGAGGGCATCCACGCTGATGTCGACCGGGACGTAAGCCGAAATCTGTGGCGCCGCGTCGAGAAGTACACGCGTCTTGTCACTCGCGCCGCTACCCAGTTCGAGCAGCACGGCGCCATCCGGAATGGTTGCCGCCAGTGCCGGTGCGATGTCGTGCAACAACGCCGTTTCGGTGCGCGTCGGGTAATACTCGGGCGTGACGCAGATGGCTTCGAACAAGGCCGATCCAGCGGCGTCGTAGAAGTACTTCGGCGAGAACGCCTTCGGCGATGCCGACAAACCTGCGAGCGTGTCACGCAGGAAGGTCAGGCGATCGTCGTCCGGAGAACTGCCGACATCGCGCGCCAGGCGCAGGCCGGAAAACATCCAGCGCTGGCCCGGACGATAGAAATTCCGGTAAGACGGCCGGACGTGATGCGGCGGCGTCACGCTGGCGCCACCCCGCAACACCATCTGGCCACTCATGAACTTGCCGTTGTATTCACCGACGGCATCATCCGTCGCACGGAAACCTGGATACGGCGAATAGGCGCTGGTGGTCCACTGCCAGGCGACATCCGAAACCTGGTCCAGATCGGTACGCGTGCGAACGGCGTGCTCCCACTCGGCTTCGGTCGGCAGGCGTGCGCCGGCCCAGCGGGCGAAGGCTTCCGCCTCGTAATAGCTAATGTGCGTTACCGCGGCATCGGGGTCGACCGGTTTCCAGCCACCCGGCGTCATATGCGACCAGACATCACCCTCGCGACGCCAGTACAGCGGTGCCTCCCAGCCCTCCTCCTGACGTTGTGACCAACCGTCGGAGAGCCAGAGGTCCGCCCGGCGATAGCCTCCCAGCGCCATGAAGGCGAGCCACTGCCCGTTGGTCACGAGACGATCGGAGATTTCGAACGGTTCCAGCCACACCGTATGGCGAGGCCCTTCGTTGTCGAACGCGAAGTGCTCGTCCACGACGCCGATGCGTACCGGACCACCGCCGATGCGACGGAAGCGGCCGCTGGGGCCGGGTGCCTCTGTCGGGCATGCCGGAGCGAGCGCCGGCTTGAGCGGCGACTGGGCGAACAGGTGCTGCACGTCCATCACCAGCAATTCCTGGTGCTGTTCCTCGTGGGCGAAGCCAAGGCGCAGCAACGCCTCCAGTTCCGCCGAGGGCATCTCCCGCAGGAAGGCACGCATGTGCGCGTCGACGTGGTGGCGATACGCGACCACCTGTGCCACCGACGGACGCGTCAGAAGGCCACGCAAGGGGCGCGGATGTCGCGGTCCCACCGCCTCGTAGTACGAGTTGAAGAGGTAACCGAAGTCGGCATCGAATACCTCGTAGCCGGGCACGTTGGGCCCGAGCACGAAGGTTTCGAAGAACCAGGTGGTATGCGCGAGGTGCCATTTTGCGGGACTGGCATCGGGCATGGACTGGACGACCATGTCCTCGGCGTCTAGCGAAGCGACCAGTGCTTCGGTACGCGCACGGACGGCGTCGTAGCGGGCGAGAAGCGACTGGCCGGCGTTACATCGGGTCGCCGCCGCGTCTTCGTCGGGACGAAGAGCGGCGGCACCAGGCGCCCAGGTGGTATCGACGATGGCTTGCATGTTCAGGTTCCCTGCGCGGGCCGATCAGCCCGGCGTGTGCTCGATGCTGACGCGATCGGCGTAAAAGGCGAGATGTTCGCGAATCGGCGCGACCGCGTCGTAAGGCGTCTCGTAGGTCCAGATGGCGTTGATCGCTTTCTCGGCGTTGCCCGGCAGGCTGAAATACGACGCCTCGCCCTTATAGGGGCAATAGGAATGGTGCTCGGTCTTCGTCAGCGCGGCCATGTCGGCATCGGCGCGAGGAATGTAGAACACCGCCGGATAGGTGGATTCCTTGAGGGTCAACGCGTTGCGGGTGTCGGCGAGCACGCGGTCGCCATCACGCACGACCACACGGCCGCCCGACGGGGTGACAGTGATCGGGTGGTCTGGCCCTGGGATACGAACGGGACGGGAGGACATGGCAATCTCCTTCATGCGGGTTTGCTGCAAGCCACACATCGTGCGACCGCGGACCGCCGTTTCCAAGGCGACAATCCGGAATAGGTGACATTACCCGCAGGCAAAGCTGGCCGGATTGGACGTTTCTGACAGCCTAGCGCGGTTTGGCAAAGCGGTAATGGGCCACCAGCCACTCC
>NZ_JBFUJE010000552.1:0-2439 GCF_056401535.1 Luteibacter sp. P4_E6
GAACGTTGCATGCCAGACCGCCTTTCTACACAGATACTCGTTGCCGACGACGACCCTTCGACCCGCGAATTCCTCCGCGGCGCCCTCACCTCGATGGGGTACATCGTCACGCTGGCGGAGGACGGCGCGCAGGCACTCGTCGCCGCGCGCGCCATGCGATTCGATGCCATGCTGCTGGATTGCCGCATGCCGTCAAGCGGCGCGATCGATGTCCTCGCCGCACTACGGAACGATCCCACCGCCGCCTCGCGCGACGCCGTGGCCATGGCGACAAGCGCCGACATGCCCGCGGTGCTGCGGCAGGCCCTGATCGACGCGGGATTCGCCTGCGTGCTCGAGAAACCGTGCCGGGTTGCCGCGCTCGTTAACGCACTGACCGCGACGCTGGGCGTCGGCGGCGATACCCGCTTGCTCGACAATGACGAAGCCCTCCTTGCAACAGGCGACGCGGCGACGATGCACGCCCTGCGCGACCTGTTCCGTGACGAGTTGATTCAGCTCGTGCCGGCGCTGGATACCCTGGCCGACGACCCAGCCTCCCTGGTCGAACGGATGCATCGGCTGCGCTCGGCGTGCGGGTTCTGTGGCGCAACGCGTCTGGCCGCCCAGGCAACGGCCCTGCAAAACCACGTGATGGAAACGCGGCGGGTATCGCCGGCCGCCCTGCGGCGTTTCCAGTCGGAAGTCGAGCTCACGCTCACCGCCTTAGCGTAGGACGCGCCAGGCCTTGAGCTCGCCGCCGCCGAGATGGAAGGAGATCACATGGCGCATCATGCGGCGGAGCGACGAGAGCCCGGCGGTATCCGGCGGGGTATCCGCTGCCAGCGCAAGCAGGTCGGCACCGCGGATAGCGCGTTGATCGCCGACGCGGCCGGGCAGCACGCCCGACTCCGGATCGTAGAAATAGACCAGCGCGGGTTCCACCGGTGAGCCATCGATCGCATCGATATCGAGCTGGAGGCCGTAGCCCAGGGCGTCGAGCATGTCGCGCTCGAATCGCCGCAGTGTCCAGGCCAGCGGCTCACCGGCGGCCATCCGGCTTAATGTGCTGTCGTAGAACGCAAAGAGCTCCGGATTGGCGTCCTGCCGGCCGGTCAGACGAACGACCAGCTCATTGAGGTACAGACCAGCAAGCCCTGCATCGCCCGTCAGGCGCAGCACCGCCCCCGAGGGTTCGGCGCTACGCAGTGTGGCGAGCTCGCCCTTCATCAGCAGGTCGAGTTCGACGCGCTGGAACGGTTCGAGCTGGGCCCGCTGCGTGCGCGCACCCTCGCGCCGTACACCACGCGCGACCACGCCGATGCGGCCATGATCGCGGGTCAGACATTCGGCCAGCATCGATGTTTCCCGGTACGGCCGGGCATGCAGGATGAATGCGGGTTGCTGTTCGACGCGCATGTCGGCTCGCGCCTGGCGGCTTATTCGTAACCGAAACGCTTGAGCAGGTTCTCATCGTCGGCCCAGCCTTCGCGGACCTTGACCCAGAGCTTGAGGAACACCTTACGCTCGAACATGGCCTCCATCTGCTTGCGCGCCGACGTGCCGATGGCCTTGAGCTGGGCACCGCCTTCGCCGATCACGATGGCCTTCTGGCCGTCGCGCTCGACCCAGATCACCGCGTGCACTTCGGCAATGCCGTCGGGACGATCCTGGAAGGCCTCGATTTCCACGGTAGTGGCGTACGGGAGCTCCTGGTTCAGGCGCAGCATGAGCTGTTCGCGCACCATTTCCGAGGCGAGGAAGCGTTCGCTGCGATCGGTGATTTCGTCCTCGGCGTAAACGGCCGGCTGCTCAGGCAGGCGCTTGAGGATGCCCTTTTCGAGGCCTTCCAGGCCCTTGGACTTCAGCGCACTGACGTAATAAACGTCGTCGAACGGATGCTTCTGCATCAGGTCGGCGACGAACGGCAGCATGATCGTCTTGTCCTTCTGCAGGTCCACCTTGTTGATGGCCAGCAGCYTCGGCACGTCCGGCTGTTCGGCAATCGCCGCGTACATGGCGGCGTCTTCGTCGGTCCAACGCCCGGCCTCGATCACCTGCACAGCCAGGTTCACCTCGGAAATGGCGGTACGCGCCGCCCGATTGAGGCTACGGTTCATCGCACGTTTGGCACCGCGATGCATGCCGGGCGTATCGACGTAGAGGATCTGCCCTGTCGGCTTGGTGGAAATGCCGAGAATGCGGTGTCGCGTGGTCTGCGGGCGGTGACTGACGATGCTCAGGCGCACGCCGATCATGGCGTTGAGCAGGGTCGACTTGCCGACATTGGGCCGACCAAGCAGGGCGACGTAGCCACAGCGGAAGTCGTCGTCGACGATGGCGTCGTTTTCTTCAGGGATATCGATGTCGTTCATGATTTCTTTTCCAGCAAGCGGCGCAGCACCGTTTCGGCAGCGTCCTGTTCGGCGGCGCGCCGGCTGCCCCCGCGTCCTTCAACGC
>NZ_JBFUJE010000553.1:0-2439 GCF_056401535.1 Luteibacter sp. P4_E6
TAGATACGTGGGCCGCGTGAGCGGCCTTTCCTTGTCGAACGCGGAGGACGTGTCTGAGCAGCGAGRGTGGGCACCAAGGTCTCCCCGCGAGACGCCCAAGTGTAGAGAGCGATGGCGGAGCCGAGCCCCGCGAAGCCGAAGGCGAGCCGTCTGCGAGGTGCGAGACCCGGCCCGAAAGCCGAGCGCCCGGGCCTTGGTGATCCACGATGAGCCAAAAAAAGAGCCGCGATCGCTCGCGGCTCTTTCGGGTGCTGCCAGGAGGAAAGGCTTACGCCAGGCCAGCCTGCTTCATGACTTCGGCGGCGAAGTCGTCGACGACCTTCTCGATGCCTTCGCCGACAGCCAGGCGCTGCACCGTGACGATCTCGGCGCCAGCCTTCTTGAGGGCTTCGGCGACGGTGATGTCACCGTCCAGCACGTACGGCTGGCCGACCAGGGTCGCTTCGGCGAGGATCTTGTTGATCTTGCCGGTGACGATCTTGTCGAGGATGTCGGCCGGCTTGGCCTTTTCCTTCTCCGACATCTGGCTCAGCGCGATGTCCTTTTCCTTCTCGACGTAGTCGGCCGGAACGTCTTCGACCTTGATGAACTTGGGGTTCATCGCGGCGACGTGCATGGCGATGCCCTTGGCCAGCTCGTCCGAGCCGCCCTTGAGTGCGACGAGCACGCCGATGCGGCCGCTGTGCGAGTAGGCGCCGATCGGGCCGTCGTTCTCGACCTTGGCCATGCGGCGGACTTCGAACTTCTCGCCGATGGTCAGGGTGAGCGTCTTGGCGCCTTCTTCGACCGTACCGTCGCCCAGCTTGGCGGCGTTCAGTGCGGCGATGTCGGCCACACCGGACTCAAGGGCGACGTTAGCGACGTCCTTGGTGAACTGGATGAACTGTTCGTTGCGCGAGGAGAAGTCGGTTTCGCTGTTGACTTCGACCAGGACGGCCTTGCCGGACTTCTGCGCGACGGCGATGAGGCCTTCGGCAGCGACGCGGTCGGCCTTCTTGTCAGCCTTGGCCAGGCCATTCTTGCGCAGCCATTCCATCGCCGCTTCGATGTCGCCGTTGTTTTCGACGAGTGCCTTCTTGCACTCCATCATGCCGACGCTGGAACGCTCGCGCAGTTCCTTGACGAGGCTTGCGGTGATCTCAGCCATGGTAATTCCTCAATATTTTGATAAGCGCCGCGGCGGAGGTGCCGCGGCGCCAGATGAAACGGAAGAGCTCGACAGGGTGGGGCGCTTACGCGCGGCCACGACCACCGTCACGGCCGCCTTCGCGACGCGGAGCACCCTTCTTGTCCGGGGCGCCACGACGATCGCCACGCGGGGCGTTGTCCTTCGCGACCGGGTTGCCTTCTTCGTCGAGTTCGACGAACTCGTTGGCGTCGCCACGAGCGGCGTTCGGCGAAGCGGCCTTGCCTTCGAGGATCGAGTCGGCAGCGGCGCGGGCGTACAGCTGAATCGCGCGGATGGCGTCGTCGTTACCCGGGATGGCGTAGTCGACGAGGGCCGGATCGTAGTTGGTATCGACGACGGCGACGACCGGGATGCCGAGCTTGCGGGCTTCCTGGACGGCGATGTCTTCGTGACCGATGTCGATGATGAACAGGGCGTCCGGCAGACGATTCATGTCCTTGATGCCGCCCAGCGAGTTCTGCAGCTTGTCGCGCTCACGGCGACGGGCCAGCACTTCGTGCTTGACCAGCTTCTCGAACGAACCGTCGGTTTCGGCGGCTTCGAGTTCCTTCAGGCGGGCAACCGACTGCTTGACCGTGCGGAAGTTGGTCAGCATGCCACCGAGCCAACGGGCGGTGACGAACGGCTGGCCAGCGCGTGCAGCTTCTTCGGCCAGCGACTCACGGGCGGAGCGCTTGGTGCCGACGAAGAGGACGGTGCCGCCCTTCTGGGCCAGGCCCGAGAGGAAATGCATCGCGTCGGTGAAGAGCGGAAGCGTCTTCTCGAGGTTGATGATGTGGATCTTGCCGCGGGCGCCGAAGATGTACGGAGCCATCTTGGGGTTCCAGTAACGGGTCTGGTGGCCGAAATGGACGCCGGCTTCCAGCATCTCGCGCATGGTGACTTGTGCCATGGAATTACTCCTGGGCGAACCGCTTCGAGCGGTTCTAGGGGGGTTGGGACCTCCACGCATCCCCGGCTTCGACCCGGCCCTGTCGGGCCAGGCACCCCGAAGGCGGTGCCGATGCGTGTGTGGCGTTAAAAGCGACGGCTAGGTAGGGGCCACGGGGGCCCCATACGGTTACAATCGCGCTTCGTATCGCCGCCGTGGCCACGTTTGTGTGGCTTCGCCGGACAGCAAAACTCGCTAATTGTAGCCTCCAGAGCCGCCCGGCCGCAAGCCGAGGGTGGAATTCCGGCAGGGGCGCCGCCACCTGAGGTGGCAGGCCCAATCCCCTGAGGGCGAAAGGAAAAGAGAGAACCATCATGGC
>NZ_JBFUJE010000554.1:0-2436 GCF_056401535.1 Luteibacter sp. P4_E6
TGTGGGAGCCGCTTCAGCGGCGATCCCGCGGCAGCGGGCCATCCCGCTGCCGCGTCGGGTCAAGGCGTCGTACGCGGAACGATGGTGTACGTGATCTTCGACGGATGCGCCGCGTCGTGGTGAACCGCGTTATGCGCGATCACACCCTTGGCCTCGTCATAGTTGTTACCCCCGGTATTGAGGTTGCGATCGAAGCGCGGGAAGTTGCTGCTGGAGATCGCCACGCGCAGCTTGTGCCCCGGATAGAAGAACATGCTCGTATCGATCGGCTGGAAGGTGACCTTGTAGACTTCACCATCCTTCATCCACACCGGCGGTTTGTCGTAGCCCTCGCGGTAACGCATGCGCTGGATGTTCTCGGTGATGTTGAATGCCTTGCCGTCCGGACGGACATCCATGACCTTGAACGTGAAGTCCGTGTCCTTCGCATCGGAGGAGACGTACAGCGTGACCGTGATGGGTCCGCTGACTTCGGTGCCTTCCTTGAAGGGTTCGGAGTCGTAGACCAGGATATCGTTACGAGCCAGCTGCGGGTTCTGGTCGAACGAACCGAACTTCACCGCATTGCCCTGGCAGCACCCGCCACCGCCCAGCGTGGTGACCGGATTGGCCGGATCGTAGACGAAGCTATCGGGCTGGTCGGTGCCGCCCGCGGTGTCGACGAGCTTGCCGTCGCCATACAGCGTGTTGGCCTTGCCGCCGCTGGTGAAAAACAGGTCGCGCGTGACGGCACCGGCCGGCGGCCAGGTTTGCGAGTTGCGCCACTTGTTCTCGCCCATCACGTAGTACATGACCTTGGGTTGCTTATCGACGACGGGGCTGTCCACGCCTTTGAGGAACTTGTCGAACCAGCCGAACACCAGGCCTTCGTAGTCGAAGCGGGCATCGCCGACATCGAGATCGCCGATCATGGTGTGTTCGGTGGCACGCGTATAGGCGCAGTGCAGGACCGGCGCGATGATGGCGTACTGTTCGTCGGCGACATTCTTGGGCGCCGTGGCGCGCACCTGATTGAAGGCGGCCAGATTCGGTGAGACGGACACGTCGAACCAGCTCATGAACCACAGGCCCGGCTTGTTGATCTTCATATCGTCATGCCACAAACCGCCCTTGCGCCAGGCGGGGCTGTTCGGCGTGCGCGCGATCATGTTGCCGCCCGTCGGCACGTCCATGGCGTCGGCGAAAATGCCCTTGGGGCCATCGACGGCCTTGAGGATCTCGTTCTCCGGCAGGTGCCAGAACGCCTGGTCCCAGTCGACCGGGGGCATCTGCGGATCCAGGTCGAAGGCCTTGGAGGCGCGGATCAGGTCAGCCTGCGACGTATTGGCCGGGAACATGGGGCGAACCTGGTTCTGCTCGCCGTAGATCCAGGCCTGGAACAGCATCTGCACGGCACCGCCGCGGTACCAGTTGCCCTGTTCGTAATACGGACCGACCTTGCCGACACCGGCGCCGAAGCCCTGCACGTTGAACGTGGCGAGCGCCGGCTCGTTCTGCGCGACCACGGCCATCTGCCATTCGGCGGTCGATGAACAACCGGTCGTGCCGACCTTGCCGTTGGACCAGGGCTGCGTGGACATCCAGCGCACGGCATCCACGCCGTCGCTCAGGGGTGCACCGAGGATGTCGTAGTTGCCTTCGGAGAAGTAGTGGCCGCGCTCGTTCATTTCGACCAGGGCGTAGCCACGCTTCACGGCCTCGAGTTCGTGGGTCATGTCGCGCGGGGCGCCATTCTTCACGTCCCAGAAATTGAAGTTGTACGGGGTACGAACAAAGATCGTCGGTACCTTGCCGCTGGAATTCTTGGGTCGATAGATGTCCGCGGCCATGCGCTTGCCATCACGCATTTTCACCATCACCTTGCGATCGACGACGGCGATATCCTCGAGTTGTTTTTCGAGATCGATGCGTTTGGCGATGAGTGCTTTCTGTTCAGGCGTCTGGACGGCCTGGGCCGCGACGGGCTCGGCAAGCAGGGCGAGACAGAAGGAGGCGACGCCGACCGACAACGCGGTCCTGACGTGAGAGAGGGCAGGGCGCGACGGTCGCATGCTGAAGCCTTAGTGTCGGGACGATCACCCGAGTCTGGCAAATTGTCCTAAGCAGGTAAATCCGTGACTTCTGGCATGGACAGGCCGTTGTGGGAGCCGATCCATCGGCGATGGGTGCTGGCGATTACGCCTCCGGCACCGAAATCCCATGCTTCATCAAAATCGACGACACCTCCGAGCTTACCCAGTCGAAATGTTCGGGTCCGGCGGCTTCGAGAACGAGGCTCGACTGCGTCGCGAAGGTCGGCCAGAACRCATCCGGGTCGGGATTCTCGTGCAAACCGGCCTGCACCTCGGTGGCGAGGCGGTCGAGCATGCTTTGAAGATCGYCACGATGTGTCATGACCCCAAGGCTACGCCCGAGGTGTGTACGCAAGTCGTGTAC
>NZ_JBFUJE010000555.1:0-2417 GCF_056401535.1 Luteibacter sp. P4_E6
GGAAGTGAGAGCACCTCCACCATGCCCCGGCTTGTGATTTCGAGGTACGACTCGGGCAACTGTTCGGGCTATTGGTGGAGGGAGTGCGGCAGCCCCAGCTCCCACACGTGCTCGCAGCACCGCCGCTAGCGGGCTTGCCGCACTCCGCTCTCACCCCGAAGCCTACGCCGACGCAAAGACACAAGCCGCTTCAGCGGCGAAGGATGCTCGCGGCCGTCGCCCTACCCCGCCCCACGCCCACCACACTGCGGTCCCCGCGCGATCGCCTTCCGGATCTCCTCCAGCGACGCCGGGTCGTCCAGCGTGGAAAGATCCCCTGGATCCCGCCCCTCCATCAGCGCCTGGATGGCCCGCCGCAGCAGCTTCCCTGAGCGGGTTTTTGGCAGCGCACCCACCACATAGACGCAGCCGGGGCGCGCCACCGCACCGAGCAGCTCGACCACCCGTCGTTCCATCGCCTGTGCCACGTCGCGCGGGTCGTCGGTCACGCCCTGCTTCAGCGTCGCAAAGACGGCGGGCAACTGGCCCTTGAGTTCGTCGCCGATGCCGACCACCGCGACTTCCGCCACGGCGCCCAGCGTGGCCACCGACTCCTCGATCTCACGCGTGCCGAGCCGATGACCCGCTACGTTGATGACATCGTCGGTGCGACCAAGAATGAACAGGTAGCCGTCCGCATCCTGCACCGCCCAATCCAGCGAGCTGTAAAGCAACTCCTTGAAGTGCCCGAAATAACTCCGCACATAGCGGTCGTCGTCGCGCCAGATGGTGCTCAGGCAGCCGGGCGGCAGTGGCGGCTCGATCACCAGCACGCCCTTCTCGCCCCGCGCCTTCTCATCCCCCGTCGCCTCATCGATCACGCGCATGCGAAAGCCGAACGTCGGGAATCCGGGCGAACCCGGCCTGACCGGCTTGAGGTCCAGGCCCGGCATGAGCGATACCGCCGGCCAGCCGGTTTCGGTCTGCCAGTAGTTGTCGACGACGAGTTTGCCGGTACCCGCCGACAGCCACTCGTAGGTCGTGTGATCCAACGGTTCGCCGGCACAAAAGATGTATTTCAGCGCCGAGAGATCGTACTTCGACAGCCACGACGCGTCCTGCTTCTTCAGCACGCGGATCGCCGTGGGCGACGAGAACATGTTCCTCACCCGGTACTTCTCGCAAAGGCGCCACCAGACACCCGGATCCGGTGCCGTCGGCAGGCCTTCGTAGAGAATCGCGGTACAGCCGCCGATCAGCGGGCCGTATACGTTGTAGGAGTGACCCACGGCCCAACCGACATCGGAGGTGCACAGAATGGTCTGGCCCGGATGCAGGTCGAAGATCGTCGTCATCGACAGGGCCAGTGCCACCGCATAGCCACCCACGTCGCGCTGCACACCCTTCGGCTTGCCGGTCGTGCCCGAGGTGTAGAGCAGGTAGCTGGGCTCGTTGGATTCCAGCCATGTGACCGGAACCATCGCGCCCTCGTGCTTGCGGCGCGCCTTCGCGTAATCGACATCGCGGCCATCGATGCGTTCCATGGCCGGATCGAGCTCGCGATTGACGATCAACACATGCTTCGGCGGCGCTTTCGTTTCGCGTAGCGCGGCGTCGATGAGCGGCTTGTACGGAATGACCTTGCCTCCGCGCATACCCGCGTCGGCGCAGATCAGCAGCACAGGCTCGGCGTCATCGATGCGCAAGGCGAGGTTGTGTGCGGCGAAGCCACCGAACACCACCGAATGAATGGCACCGATGCGCGCACACGCAAGCATCGCGAACACGGCCTCGGCGATATTCGGCATGTAGATGACGACACGATCGCCCTTGCCCACGCCGAGTTCGATGAGTACGGCAGCGAACGAATTCACCTCACGGTGGAGTTCGCGATAGGTGATTTCGCGCGTCGTGTCGGTTTCGGTGGAGACCGCCACGAGGGCCAGCTGGTCGCCACGCTCATCGAGATGGCGATCGATCGCGTTGTGGCAAAGATTGGTCGTGCCTCCGACGAACCACCGACGAAACGGCGGCCGCGACTCGTCCAGAATGCGTTGCGGCGGCGTCTCCCAGTGGATCAGCCGCGCCTGCTCGGCCCAGAACAGCTCAGGCTCGTCGACCGAGCGCCGCCAGAGTTCGTCGTAGGTCATGCCGCGTCCCTTATTTACCTTGCCCCGGCCTTGCCACGCCATACATCTCCCACGCGATTTTCTTCAGCAGCGCGTTGCGGTCGTCGCCTTCCACATAAAGGTCGAAATGCGTCTTGCCCGGAAGGAAACGGATATCGCTCTTCGCATGGAGCCCGTCGAGCGTGTCTTTGAGAAGTTTCGCAGAACCATCGAGATAGAACGTGTCCGCCGTACCGACGATCAGGTGAATCTTGCCGTCGAGGTCCGGCTTCAGCTCGGGCCAGTGCGTGCGCAGGCGCTGTGCAATGT
>NZ_JBFUJE010000556.1:0-2416 GCF_056401535.1 Luteibacter sp. P4_E6
TAACCGCTCGGTGGAAGACGTGGTGCGTGCGGCCCTGCAGGAGGATGCCGACGCCATCGCCTTGTCGTCCTACCAGGGCGGCCACGTGGAGTACTTCAAGTACATGGTCGACATGCTGCGCGAGCGTGGCGCCGGCCATATTCGTGTGTTCGGCGGCGGCGGCGGCACGATCACGCCGGAAGAAATCCGCGAACTCCAGGCCTATGGCGTGGAGCGTATCTACCATCCGAACGACGGCATGAAGCTCGGCCTGACCGAGATGATCGAAGACGTGATGTCGCGCACGCGTGCCGCGACCAGCCAGCGCGTGGAAGCGGTGCCGGTATCAGCGTCCGTCGAGGATGAAATCTCCATTGGCGCCATGCTCTCGGCGATCGAGGAGGACCTCCTCCCGGAAACCGAGCTCGCCCGCCTGCGCAAGGAATGGCAGCTGGCTGGCAACAAGACACCCGTCCTTGGCCTGACCGGCACCGGCGGCGCCGGCAAATCCAGCGTGGTCGACGAGCTGCTGCTGCGTTTCCTGCACGCGTTTCCGCAGATCCGCATTGCCGTGCTTGCCGTGGATCCGACGCGTCGCCGTAGCGGCGGTGCCTTGCTCGGCGATCGCATCCGCATGAATTCGCTGCGCAGCCCGCGCGTGTACATGCGCTCCATGGCCACCCGCCGCCAACACGCGGCGACGTCCATCGTGCTGCACGACTGCATCGACTTCCTGAAGTCGCAGGCGTACGACCTGGTGATCGTCGAAACCGCCGGTATCGGCCAGAGCGACTCGGAGATCGTCGACCTCGTCGATTTCCCGGTCTATGTGATGACCAGCGAATACGGCGCGGCGAGCCAGCTCGAGAAGATCGACATGCTCGACTTCGCCGAGCTCGTGGTGCTCAACAAGTTCGACAAGCGCGGCGCCGAAGATGCGCTGCGCGACGTACGCAAACAGTGGAAGCGCAACCGCGTCGCGTTCCAGCTGGCCGATGAGAACGTTCCGGTCTATCCGACCATCGCCAGCCAGTTCAACGATCCGGGTGTCACCTGGATGTTCGCCAATCTCTGTCGCCTGATGCGCGGCAAGCTCTCGCTGCCCGAGGCTGCGTGGACGCCGGATATCGACACGACGCTGCGCGAGCCGCGCGCCACCGTGCTGATTCCCGGTAACCGCGTGCGTTATCTCGCCGAGATCGCCGAGCAGGGCCGTGGCGTAAACAGCGGCATTGCGAAGCAGGCCGAGGCGGCGAGCAAGGCTCAGCATTACTTTGAATCGTTGAAGGACATCGGCGACGCGGCCCTGCCGCGTGCGTTCGATCTCTACGACCACGATGCGTTGAGCGTGGAGGGTGACCGCTCCTTGTCGACCCTCCGCCAGCGCTACAACGAAGCCGTGCGCGAGCTGACCAGCGAAGCCATCGCGCTGCTGCGCGAGTGGCCGTCGCGCTACGCCTCGGTCACTGACGAGTTCACCGAATACCAGGTGCGCGATAAGGTCATCCGCGTCGAAAACTACCGTACCTCGCTGAGTCACCAGAAGATTCCCAAGGTGTCGCCGCCGAAGACGAAGGACTGGGGCGAGCTGCTCTCCTTCCTCATGCGCGAGAACCTCCCGGGCTACTACCCGTACACCGGCGGCGTGTTCCCGTATCGCCGCGCAGGTGAGGACCCCACCCGCATGTTCGCGGGCGAGGGCACTCCGGAACGTACTAACCGTCGTTTTCATTACCTCTCGCTGGGTGGCGCCGCCGCACGCCTGTCCACGGCGTTCGACTCGGTCACGCTGTACGGCGAAGATCCGGCACCGCGCCCGGATATCTACGGCAAGATCGGTAATTCAGGCGTTTCCATCGCCACGCTCGACGACATGAAGAAGCTGTATTCCGGCTTCGACCTGTCGGCACCGTCCACGTCCGTGTCGATGACGATCAACGGCCCCGCGCCGATCATCCTCGCCATGTTCATGAACACGGCGATCGACCAGAACGTCGAGAAGTACCTCAACGAGGAGCCGTCCCGCTGGGATGCCGCCAAGGCACGTATCGCGCAGCTGTATCCGGACGGCAACCGCCCGACGTATACCGGCGGCTTGCCCGAGGGCAACAACGGTCTCGGCCTCGGCCTGCTCGGTATCTCGGGTGAGGAAGTGGTCGACGCGGAAACCTACGCGCGTATCAAGACGTTCACCCTGGCTAACGTGCGCGGCACCGTACAGGCGGACATTCTCAAGGAAGACCAGGCGCAGAACACCTGCATCTTCAGCACGGAATTCGCCCTGCGCATGATGGGCGACATCCAGCAGTACTTCGTCGACCACAAGGTGCGCAATTTCTACTCGGTGTCGATCTCCGGGTATCACATCGCTGAAGCCGGCGCGAACCCGATCAGCCAGCTCGCCTTCACGCTGTCGAACGGCTTCACTATTGTCGAG
>NZ_JBFUJE010000557.1:0-2412 GCF_056401535.1 Luteibacter sp. P4_E6
CGGCTACTCCATTAGCGGCAACAAGGTGCTCCTGACGCGCGATGACCTGAAGCATCCGGCTGATCTCTACACGTCTGGCACCAACGGCAAGGGCCTGAAGCAGGTCTCGCACTTCAACGCCAAGCGCATCAAGAGCGCACAGACCGGCGACTTTGAGTTCTACACCTTCAAGGGTGCGAACGGCGACACCGTGCAGGGCTATGTGGTCAAGCCAGTGGGCTACAAGAAGGGCAAGACTTATCCGGTGGCCTTCGTTATCCACGGTGGTCCGCAGGGTGCAATGACCAACAGCTGGAGCTATCGCTGGAACGCACAGACGTACGCCGGGCAGGGCTTCGCCGTGGTGACGGTGAACTTCCACGGTTCCACCGGGTATGGCCAGAAGTTTACCGACGCTATTTCGGGTGACTGGGGCGGCAAGCCACTTGAAGACCTCAAGCTCGGCTGGAGTGCTGCGCTTTCCAAGTACAGCTTCCTCGATGGGGATCGCGCTTGCGCCCTTGGTGCAAGCTATGGCGGCTACATGGTTTATTGGATCGCCGGTGTATGGAACCAGCCGTGGAAGTGCCTCGTCGACCACGATGGTGTCTTCGACGCACGCGCCATGTACTACGACACCGAAGAGCTTTGGTTCGAAGAGAAAGAAAACGGTGGCACGCAGTACGATCACCCGGAAAACTACGAGCGCTTCAACCCGATCAACCACGTGAAGGACTGGCGCGTACCGATGCTGGTCATCCACAGCGGCAAGGACTTCCGCATTCCGGAAACCCAGGGCCTGGGCGCGTTCACTGCGCTGCAGCGTCGTGGCATCCCGAGCAAGCTGTTGCACTTCCCGGATGAGAACCATTGGGTGCTCAAGCCACAGAACAGTGTGCAGTGGCATGAAGAGGTGAATGCGTGGTTGAAGGAGTGGACAGCTGCAGGAGCCAAGTAAGTTTGGCGAAAGCGGCGACCTTTGGGTCGCCGCTTTTTTGGTTTTCAAGGAGCGAAAATGATACGCAAGAAGGGATGGAACGGAACTCGGACTGATACGGTGAGATCCGTCAATCATCATGGGGTGATGGCCCTGATTGTGCTCCTGCTCGCAGGATGTACTTACTGGGATGGCGGGATGCTTCCGGACGACAGGGTGCGGGCGACCCGAATGAAGGCAGCGTACAGCGCTACGATAGTGGGACAGACGACGAGGAAGGATGCCGAAGCTGCACTAGGTCTACCTTATTGCAGTCGTTCCTTGAGGAGCGGCGAAGTCGAGCTTCGTTGGGGTGGATTATCGACGAAGATCAATGATGTCCAGTTTCTCGGAGTCAGAACCAAGCGATACGTGGTCAACGGGCAGTGGGATTTGACGCTCGCGTTTCGCGACGACGTGCTAGTCGATAAAGCCCCAGGTTGGAACTCGCCGGATTCTGACCATTCCTGTGTCGTCACGTGTCCTGAGTGCCGGTTTCGATCGGTGGGTAGAGAGGGCAACGTGTCCGTCCCGCTTGATGCCGGACCAAAGCCACGTGCAGGATGGAAGGATGAATAAGGACGATTTGACGAAGAAAATTCGAGAGGCTTTTGCATGGCGTACCAGACCAGAAATTGTTGCCGATAGGTCTCGATCGCCTGTAACGGACCGGCAGGACGCAGAGCGTCTGGAGCGGCGCAGCCGTGAAGAACTGGACTGGTAGTTCCTGCAAAAAAACGCCGATGCGCTGTATGCCATGACGCCCGAGGCCTTTCGGTACTACCTTCCAGAATTCATGATTCTGGGTATGGTCGCGAGTGAGACATCGCCACTTTTCATCTCTCCGATATTCCAGATGTTGGACCCAGGGCCGGATACGACGTTCTGGAGTGATGCCTTCCGCCGTTACTGGGTCGGCATGAATTCCGATGAATATGACGCGATCAAGGCTTGGACCGTCTTTCTGGCGTCGAGTAACGCTGGATGGGTGGATGACGTTGTTCTTTCCAGGGACTTCGACACCTTGGTTCGTCTTGAAGAATCCTCGATTCAACCGGGTGATCGCTGTCATGAATTACCGTGACGGTACGGCAGTGGCGAGYGTCCCCACGTCCGAGTGGTCGTATCCCAGCCACGGCTTCCTTGTCCTTGACGACGACAAGACGACCTTCCGGAACAGCGATGCTGACGAAATCGCCGCTACCCAACATGCGAAAGCCGAAGCATCTGCTGGGGTACATGAATGACAGTCACAAGCAGCCTGCATTTGACGAGCACATTTTTGACGGTCGGAGACTTCGAGCGCGCAGTCGGGCCGCGTGCTGACTTTCATTGGGGGAAAGGCGACCACGCGTTCAGTCCGGAAGGGCGGCACCTCGGTAGCTTTCGGTCGGACTCACACTCGGAATTCAACTTGTTCGAGGGCGGGGGGCTCCCCTTGGAGGACGCGCTGGAAG
>NZ_JBFUJE010000558.1:0-2408 GCF_056401535.1 Luteibacter sp. P4_E6
AGATTCCGGCGGCGCGCTGCCTTCCAACTTGACGTTGAAACGTCGGGCAAAATCGGAAAGCGCCGCCTCCTGGTCCTTAGTCAAAAGATCACGCCCGAAGAACCACGCCGCACGCGACGTCACGTAGACAAAGCAAGTCCTCGCATCGAATTTGATGCGATGGATTGCCGACCAAGGGAGACGAGTGACGATGGCCCCGTTTGCGCAAGCAGCGCCCTCTTCGTCGAAGGTGAAGACAGGTGCGCCTGAGTCTCTCGTTGCGCGCAGCGTCCTCCATGATTGGAGCGCAAAAAGGAAGGGCAACATCGCAGCGACCCATCCCAATCCGCCCAACGCCGCGAGCCATAGCGGGGCAGGATTGTGAAAGGAGAACGTGATGAGCACGAACATGAAGGCGACGGTGACGTAGCCTGAGGGAGCCGAAAACCAGAGTTGGGCCGCGATGGCGAATGTGCGGAAGAACGTCCGCGGCGCTGTTACGGTGATTGCCACGGTCGTGATGATCCTTATCGTTCCCCGGGCGGAATATAAGGGCATTTCCGTCCGTCGACAAACGCCCACAAAAAAACCCGCTTTCGCGGGTTTCTCTGCGATCCGGTGAGGTCTCCGGATCTATGTTGGTGCCCAAGGGGGGACTCGAACCCCCACAGCCTAAGCCGCTACCACCTCAAGGTAGTGCGTCTACCAATTCCGCCACCTGGGCATAACTTTTACAGCGTGTTGCGGTGTCGCTGATTACTTCTTGGCCGGCTCGGCGGGTGCCTTGGTGGCATCCTGCTTTGCGGCCGGAACATCGGTGTTGTTCGCTGCCGGAGCGGTAACGACGGGTGCCTGCGGCACGTCCGACGCGACCGGCTTCACCGGAGCGTTGTTGGCGGGAGCGGCCGGCACGGTAGCACCGGACATCACGCCAAGATCCGCGGCCGGCTGGGGCGTGCCCGAGCGACCGAGGTAGATACCCATGCCCAGGCTAAGCACGAAGAACAGTGCCGCCAGGACTGCCGTGGCGCGCGTCATGAAGCTCGACGAACCACGTGCACCAAACACGGTAGCGGACGCGCCGCCACCGAAACCCGAACCTGCATCCGCACCGGCGCCGCGCTGCATAAGAATCAGCACGATCATCGCTGCCGCGACCAGGATGTAAAGAACGCTGAAGAGGATGAACATATCTTCTGTTTGCCGTGTCGCGTTATCGACGCGCCGCGGCGCAAATTTCCAGGAAGTCGGAGGCTACGAGAGCGGCTCCGCCGATCAATCCCCCGTCTACATCAGGCTGGGCGAAAAGGTCGGCCGCATTGGCCGGCTTGACGCTGCCACCGTAAAGCACCCGGGTCAGGAGCGAGATATTAACATCCTTTTTTGCCACTTGGCTACGGATGAACGCATGAATTTTTTGCACCTTGTCCGGGGTGGCCGTCAGACCCGTTCCAATGGCCCAGACCGGCTCGTAGGCGATCACGCCGGTACGGAAAGCCTCTACGCCATAGACATCGATCACGGCGGCCAGCTGGCGGCCAATCACCTCTTCCGCCCTGCCCGCCTCATGCTCTTCCTGCGTCTCGCCAACGCAATAGATGGGCGTGAGGCCGGCATCGCAGGCCGTCCTGAACTTCTTCGATAGCAGCGCGTCGGTCTCGTGATAGTACTGCCGGCGCTCGGAATGGCCGACGAGGGTCCACTTGGCGCCGACGTCACGGACCATCGCACCGGAGATCTCACCGGTGTACGCGCCCTGCTCCGGGTGCTCGGAAATGGTCTGCGCGCCGAAGCCGAGGCCACGATCACCGTATTTATGGACCAGGTCGGCCAGATAGATGATCGGCGGGATGACCAGCACGTCGACGCCATCTTCCAGGCCCTCGACGATCTCGCGGACCAGGCCCTCGACGATCTCGCGGACCAGGCCATCGGCCATCTTGCGCGATCCGTGCATCTTCCAGTTACCGGCGACGAGCTTCTTGCGCATGGGTTGCTTCCGGGCAGGGCCAAGGGGCGGCAGGATAGCGGCGGCTCCCCCGGCGGCAAAAGCTGCAACGCCGCATAAAAGCCGCCGAACGCGACGTTCACCGAGGGTATCGCATAACCCTCGCAATTGACCTGCCTCGTCCCGCCTTCGATGATCCCCGCATGCGAACCCTGAGAATTTTCTTTACCGCCCTCCTTTTGACCGTCTCGGTCGCCGCCTTCGCGCAAGCGCAGGACGACGACCCGGGCAAGCAGATCGGTGACCTCCGCGGCCAACTCGACCAGATCGAGAAGGGCATGAAGGACGACAACATCACCGACTCGGTGATTGACGACCTGCGCGGCCAGGCGGGCGATGTCGCCGGCAAATCCCAGAAAGTCTCCAGCTCGCTCGCGCCCAACCGCGACGCGGCCAAGGCCCGCCTCGACCAGCTCGGCCC
>NZ_JBFUJE010000559.1:0-2394 GCF_056401535.1 Luteibacter sp. P4_E6
GGTGATGCTTTGCTACCGCTGCTCGAGTCCCTCGATACGCCCCCTACCGTGAGCGATACGACCGGCCGGCGTTACCGCTTGAGCGCAGACGACGTATGGCCGGTGGATCAGCCGCCCAAATTCGCATGCCTCCTTCCCGCCGAGGGCACGTCGCCAGCCAGTAGAGCCGATGTCATACGCTTCTGTCAGCGGTTTGTGGTCGAGCTAGAATTGCCGGCCGCGTCCTTGGACCTGGACGCTCCGGGCGCCCTCGAGCGCGCGCTGCTGGACGCGCTGACGGTACGCGTGGGCATCGGACGGTACCCGAACGCCGAACGCGACGTCGGGGATGTCGCGGCGTTGGCGATTCACATGGCCGCCAACGCGCGTGCAAATGGCGCGCGGCTGCTCCCGGGGGAAATCGCTCGCCGACTGGGCGTGCGCACGGACTTCGGCCGCATCGCCCAGGCCTTTCCGCTCGACCGCGCGGTCCTCCAGCCTAGAGTTGTCCAACGACGGCGACTGCGCCTGGCGATCGAATCTGGTGGTCACCACGTCCTGCTTGCCGGCCCAGGCGCGGGGAAATCCTGGGCACTCACTCAACTGGCCGAGGACCTCGTCGACGGCGGGCACGTTGTCGCACGCCACTATTGTTTCCTCGACCCAGGCGACGAACTGGTTGAACGACGCGTCATCGCTGACGCGTTCTTTGGCAACTTGCTCGGCGAACTAAACGACGCGTTGGCTGGGCACGGCGGGCTCCCGCCGGCAGGCTTCGCCGCCGGTCCGGTCGAACTGGAACGACGACTGGCCGAAGCTGCCGCGACGGGGACCCGGATCTTCCTGATCATCGACGGACTAGACCACATCGCGCGGGTCCGCGCCGCCTCGGTTAATCTGAGCGAGGCCGATACGGACATCGTCGAGCACCTGGCGTCACTCCGACTGCCCGCCGCCGTCACGCTGGTGCTCGGTTCACAACCAGGCGATCACCTCGACCCGTTCCGCCACGCCGCCGGCGAAGCCCTCTCCTGTCACGAGGTCACGCCATGGTCTGCCACCGAGATCCTAGGCCTGGCGCGAAGTCACGGACTGCTGGCAGTATTTGATGATCTACATTGGCATGCGCCCGATGCGCGCCAGGCGGCGCTCGATCTTCTCGCCGAGCGCGCGGAGGGCAACCCGCTTTACGCCCGCTATCTGATTCGCGGACTGATCACGGCCCTGACAAAGGGTCACGCCATCGAACCGTACGACTGGTTACGCGATGCCCCGGTGATCGAGGGCGACATCGCGCGTTATTACCGACACCTGTACTCGAAAGCGAGCCAGGACGCCAAGGCAGTCGCCGATCTGCTCGGGGTCTTGGACTTCGCGGTGACCGCTCGCGAGCTGACCGAGATCACCGGGCCGATGCTGGGGGAATGGGTCAATGAGACGTTGGGCGCCCTTGCGCCGATCCTCACCCAGGCGACGGCGCAAGGCGGGATTCGGATTTTCCACGAGTCATTCCGGCGTTTCATGTTGACGCAACTGCAAGAGGCTGGCCGACAGCTATCGTCCGTGCTGAACCCAGCGATCACGTGGCTGGAAAGTCGCGCCTTTTTCGATGACGCCCGCAGCTATCGCTTCCTGTTCGTTCTGCTGCGTCGCGCTGGGCGTGACCCCGAGATCCTTCAGCGCGTAAGCAACTCCTTCGTTGAGGAAAGCCTGCTCGGCGGCCACTGCGAGGAAGCGATCGAGCACAATTTATGGTTGGCTTGCGATACTGCAGCGCGCACCGTGGACTGGGTTGCCCTTGTCCGCTGTGGCGAACTGCTGCGATCGCTGGCCAGTTGCTTCGACGACGGCGCCAATCGCTGGGAGGGTTACTGGCACGCCTTCCAAGCAGTCCACGGGCCAGAGGCCGCCGCAGAGCGCCTGCTCTTCGACGGCCGCCCGACCCTGAGTCGCGACGAGGGCTTGCTCGTCTGCGCGTCCGTCGACGCGGCCCAGGCAGTCGCACCGTGGCGGGAATATCTGAATCTTCCGGTTGAGGACGATACGGAGCGGCAGACTTTCGACCCGGGTGACACGGGCGACGCGTTGGTCAATGATGAAGCCGTCTGGCTAGCGGCGATTCGCGGGAGGCTAAGGCTCGGCGAGCGATTCCGGATGATGCGCCGCGTACACAGTCATCTTTGTCTAGGCGACGATAGCTTGAGCACGGCCTTCGTGCGGAGCGTCGGACGCCTCTTTGCCGAAGAGCTGTCACCGGCCCTGGTAGCCCGCATGGCGCGGCGCGCTGACTCCACGCAGCCGACGACCTTTGCGATGCCCGCGACGTACGCGTGCGCCCTCTTGCTGGGCGCGGCCGACTTTCTCAGTGTCGATAACGACGAGCAAACGCAGGCGTTCGCCAGCGCAGCTTTGGGG
>NZ_JBFUJE010000560.1:0-2389 GCF_056401535.1 Luteibacter sp. P4_E6
CACCTATACGGGGGTGCTCTGGACCTTGCCCGATCGTGGGCGGAACGATCCCGAACACAATGTGTTCTTCGATTACCGGGGGCGGTTGCACCGGTTCAGGTTTACGTTGACGTTGCCGCGGGCTGGGATCGCCGCTGAAGCGGCTCCCACAGGAGGCAGTGTTTCGCTGGTGGTTGATGGCGGGCTTGCGTTGCGGGATTTCGATGGGAAGCCGTTTACCGGCGCCGAGCCTGCGAAGGGACTACGGACGGAGCGCGCTATCGTCCTTCCTTCGCCGGCCAGTGGTATCGGTGCAGGGAAGGTCTCACTGGACGCGGAGTCGTTGCAGTTCACTCACGATGGCGGTTTCTACGTCGGTGACGAGTACGCGGCAAACGTGTACCGGTTCGACGCGAAGGGAAAACTCACCGGGGTGATCGTGCCGCCCAGAGCCGTGCGTCCGCTGGATGCGGATGGCAAGCCGGACTTCACGTCGCTCAGGCCGCCGATAACCGGACGACGCAACAACCAGGGTGTCGAAGGGACGGCGTTATCGCCGGACGGCACACGTCTGTTCGTTGTGTTGCAGAGCGCGTTGATCCAGGACACGGCGACCCGCGAGGCACCGGGCGACGCGTCCGGGCGCTCGCTAACCCGCGTGCTCGTTTACGACGTGAGTCGTAACGACGTACCGAAAACGCCGATGGGGCACTACGTCGTTCGGCTGCCTGTATACGCCGACCGCGGTGATGGAAGCGCTCCCAACAAAACGGCGGCGCAAAGCGAAATCCGCGTCCTCGACAACCACACCTTCCTCATGCTCTCGCGAGACGGCAACGGCTACGGCGCCGATGGTGGAAAGCCCCTCGTGTACAAGAGCGTGCTGTTGGTCGACACCGATGGCGCGAGCAACCTTGCCAGGACGACCTACGAGACGTCGACGAGGTCGGTGCTGGGCAAGGATGGCGAGCTGCGCAGCGACATCCGCGCTGCGGCGTGGACGCCGCTGGTCAATCTCCTGGATCCGCCCGACCTGGCGCGATTCGGTCTGGGCATCGATGCCGACGTTACGGGCAGGGCCCAGCTCTCCGAAAAGTGGGAGGCCATGGACCTCCTTCCCGTGCTGGATCCGGCGCGTCCCGACGACTGGTTCCTTCTCGTCGGCAACGACAACGACTTCATCGCGAAGCATTGCGTCATGGACGGGCAGAACTGCGACTCGCCCATCGACAACGACAACCGCATCCTCGTGTACCGGCTGACTTTGCCGGGCATGCGTTCCACCGCCGCCTCCAACCACCGATAAAGGGTTATGCGCATGATGAAACGTACGGTTCTTTCGCTGCTGTCGGCAACCCTCATGCTGGGTTCGATCGCCAGTTATGCCAATACGCCGGCTTATGTCGACAGCAAGGAATACAAGGTCCTGGTCGACCCCACGCGCTTCGCCAGCAATCCGTCGAGCGCGGCGGCGACCTTGCTGACCAATCTTTCCACCCGCCTGTCGGCTCTCGGTTTCGACAAGACCGTCACCGGCAACTTCGCTGCTGGCAACCGTGACACGCTGGCTTACTACGACACGCCGGGAACGTGCCCACTGAACAGGCGCGGCTACTCGCTGCGTACGCGTGCCGGTGACGATACCGACATCCAGTTCAAGTTTCGCCATGCGGACGAAGAACTGTCCTATTGGACGGACGTGTCGGGTGCGGGCAAGAACAAGTCGACCAAGCTCGAGACCGACGTGACGCCGGGCAACCTCGTGCTGGCGCATTCGACCAAGCAGGACGCGACCACCACGCCGACGACGGTCGCCGCGCTGATCAAGCTGTTCCCGGGTGCAACGACGCTGTCCGATGTGTCCACGTCGGCGTTGTCGAAGGTGGCTGGCGTCACGGTGACCCAGCAGGAATACGACGGCCCCGTGTCCGACATCGGTGAGTCCGTGGCGGAGTTCACGCTGACCTTGTGGTACATCGATGGCGCCACGACGCCGGCGCTGGCCGAGCTGTCGTTCCGCGTCGACGCGGACGCGGACAAGTACTTCACCACACCCGTCCTCACGCGGTCGCAGACGCTGAACACGGCGATCGGATCAATCGGCAACAACTGGAATATCGCCAACGATGGTGGGAAGACGAGCTGGCTTTATGCCTATCGGTCGTCTTCGTACCCGAACGGGTTCTGCAACTAAGCGGGATCGAGAGCATCGCCGATGAATTGCAGTGGTCAAGCTTTTCTGGACACCGGTGTAGGAGCCTGAGCCGCCAGTTGCTCGAAGAGCACTGGCGGGATGTCGTTTAGTCGCGAGTGTTGCCGTTCTAGGTTGTAGTAGATCAGAAAGTCGGTCAGCTCCTTCTCGGCCTCGGCGATAGATGCGTAGCCTCCTTCAGGTACCCACTCGTACTTG
>NZ_JBFUJE010000561.1:0-2388 GCF_056401535.1 Luteibacter sp. P4_E6
GGTATTCGGCCTTGCTGATCTTTCCGTCGCGGTTGGCGTCGGCATACTGGAAGTCGTTCGCCAGCAAGGGGAACGCTGATGCCTGCGTGGCGGTGATAAAGCCCTTGCCGCCGGAAAGCGTGGCGAAGTCAGGCGCCGGACCCGACGGTTTGGCCGGAGCGGGACTGCTGTTGACGGTGACTGGCCCCTGCGCGCCAGGCATCGTCGTACCCGTCGCGCCCGCTTCGGGGCTCGGCGGCGGCGGGGGAGGCGGCGCATCCGATGCCGGGGGCGGCATGCCCGCGGCGTCAGCAGCCGGCGGTGGCAGGGAGCCCGGCGGCGTATGGGCAGGCGGGGGCGGAGGGGTAGCCTCGCCCGGTGGCGGCGGCGGGACCCTCGTGGCCGGCGGAACGTCCTGAGCGAATGCCGCGCCTGCCAGCAGCAGCGATGCGCCGAGTGCAACGGCGCGAACTTGCTTATTCATCGAAAGCCTCCTTTGGTCAGCGGTGGTTGGGCACATTGCCGACGCTAGCAAGGGACGATGTAATGGCGGCCCAACTGCAAACAGGCCTATACCGTGCCATCACGCGTATCCGACGGCTCCTCCACGGAAGACGTGCTCCGTCTTTCCCTGCGATCGGCGCAGTTGCTTCACCTGGCTGCGCAGGGCCTTCTCCGTCGACGCAGCCGGAAGGCGAAACGCACGGACGTTGCCGAGACCATCGCGCACATGGGCATCCTGCAGATCGACACCATCAACGTCGTGGCGCGAAGCCCGTACATGGTCCTGTTTTCGCGACTCGGTGCGTATCGGAACGACTGGCTGGACGACGCGTTGGCCGAGGGTGCGATCGCCGAATGCTGGGCACACGAAGCGTCGTTTGTGCCTTCGTCCGAATATCGCTTCCACCGCGATTATCGCTCCGGACGCGGAGGCCACTGGGCCCAGAAGAGCGCGGAGCGCACGCGGGCCGAGGCTGGCGCCGACATGGATCGTTTGCTCGAACGCATCCGTAGCGAAGGGCCGCTGCGCGCCGCGGACTTCGAACGCGATGCACCCGTCGTCAAAGGCTGGTGGGGCTGGAAGCCGGAGAAGCGCTGGCTGGAGGCCTGGTTCGCGCTTGGTGCCCTCATGGTGACGCGACGTGACCGGTTTCAGCGCGTATACGACCTCGCCGAACGGGTCACCGCGCGCTGGGTCGAGCCGCCTGCTGGGGGCACTCTGGAGGAGGCGGAGGTACGTCGTCACTTCGTCCTGCAGAGCGTTCGTGCGCTGGGGATCGCCAAAGCCCGCTGGATCGCGGACTACTTCCGCCTCCGTCCGAGGGTCACCGACGCGGAACTGGCTCCGCTGGTCGCCGACGGCCTGCTGATTGAGGTCACTGTCGACGGCTGGGACGACATCGCGTACGTGCACCGGGACCACGCCTCACTATTGGGCGAGGCCGCGGGCAATCTCCTTCGTGCGACGCGCACGACCCTGCTTTCGCCTTTCGATCCGGTGGTCTGGGACCGCGCCCGTGCGATGGATCTGTTCGGGTTCGAATACACCCTGGAGTGCTACACGCCGGCGCCGAAGCGAATCTACGGCTACTACGTGTTGCCCATCCTCCATCGCGGACGGCTCGTCGGTCGCCTCGATGCGAAGGCGCACCGACAGGAGGGCTTGTTCGAGGTGATCGGTGTCTGGCTGGAGGCGGATGTCGTCGCCTCACCGGGCCTCGTCGCGGGCGTGGCCTCGGCCCTCGAGGAGTGCGCGGCGTGGCATGGCACACCGCGCATCGCCATCCAGCTCAGCCAGCCACGAGGGCTGGCCAGGCTGATTCGCGCTGCGCTGGAGGACTGATCAGCGCGTGGAGGCGGGTGCGGGCGTGTCCGCGCAGGACTTGCCGTGCAGGGCATCCTTCAGCTGAGAGGCGAGCGATACGCAGCGATTCTGCAACTGGTCACGCATATCCGGATCCTGGGACTGACGGAGCAGGCTGGTGCGCATCATTTCGTAGCGCGGTTCGATCTGGTCGCGAGCGAACACGCCGGCAGCCAGATGGCAGCTCTTGTAGCTGGCCAGGTATTCGTCACAAGCCGCGATGCCGGTGCTGTCGGGCAGCGGTCCGTTAGCGGCCGCCGGGGTCGTCCCCGCCTTGTTCTTGCTTGCCGGCACGCTGGTGACGCTTGTCGTCGCGGCGCGCGACTTGGTGGTGCTCGTGCTGGACGGCGAAGCGGTCACGGTCTGGGTGGTGGCCGGCTTCGGCTTGTGGTCGGCGCAGGCAGCGAGGGCCAGTGCGCAGACAGCCAACGGCAGGAAGCGGGTGAGATGTCGGGTCATGGTCGTTGGTCCCCCTTTGGGTTAGCGAAAGGATGGTAGGCGAAAAGTCGCACCGGTGGGTGCGACGGGACGCAAGCATGGGC
>NZ_JBFUJE010000562.1:0-2387 GCF_056401535.1 Luteibacter sp. P4_E6
CCCGGGTGAATCGACATCTGAAGCTGACCGCGGTCCTCGTGCTGATGGGCTCCTTCCGTGTGGGCACCATCGAGGTCTTCTTGCTGAACACGTTTTCGGGTTCGGTGGCCGTCGGTTACTTCGCCATCGCCGGGACGCTGACACGTGGCGCCGTTCAGCTGTTTTCGGTGGGTCTTACCTCAACGCTGCTGCCCTACATGGCGAAGACGTTCGGCGAGAGCGGCACAGCGCGTGCGGCACGCTTCCTCTCCGAGGCCACCCGTTTCTATTGGGCCGTGGGCATCGCTATTGCAGGCCTCGGCCTGGTCACCACGCCAGAGATCGTCAGGCTGATGTATGGCAATCGCTATGTAGACGCGATCCCGGCGATCGAAGCGACCCTCGTCCTGGGTGGGCTGCTGCTGATCGGCAACGGCATCGCCGCCTTCCAGACCGTGGTGGATCGCCAGGACGATCGCATACGCATCGCAACGGTCGCCGTCGCTGCCAATGCCGTGTTCGGTGTGGCGCTGATTCCGATGTTCGGTCTCGCGGGGGCGGTCGTCACGTACGCGGCCACGCGTATCGTCGAGATGGCGCTGGCCATTCATTACCTGCGCAAGGCGACCAGCGGCGCGCTGCCGGTCGCCGCCATGGCTCGATTGTTCGCGGTCGGCCTCGTGGCGACTGCCGCGGCGTGGGGCACCACCATGGCGACGCCCTCGCGCCTGGGTTTCCTGGCGGGCGCGGCCGTCTTTCTCGCCGTCTACGCTCCCATGAGCGTCATCGTTCGCTACTGGACAAATGACGACCTGCAGTTGATGGCCGGCATCAGCCGCCGTCTGGGGCCGCCAGGCCGTGTCTTCCTGCGTGCCCTTCAGTTCGTCCAGCCATCCGCGGTGAAGGCCAGTCCATGACTTACCTGAGCATCATCCTGCATACAGTCGATGAGCTTCGCGCCATACGCGATGAACTCGCCGCTGTGGCCGAACGCCCCGGAGCGGCCAGTGGCATCGTGCAACATCCGGACTGGATCGCTTTCGAGGTCGAGAGTCGGGACGACGGCACCGTGCCTCATGTGATCGTGGTGCGCGACAGCCAGGGTCGTGTCGCCGGCTACGCACCGCTATTGGCGATCGATCACACCGCGCGACTCGATCTGGCCGGGCGCAAGGTCAGGCTTTACCGGGGTGCGGCGCTGCGCCTGTTGGGCTCCGGTGTCGTCGCCAGCGACGAAGAACGTGCGACGGTGGAGCTTCTGGTGTCACGGCAGCTTGCCGGCGACAGCAGCGTCTGCGTGCTGCGCATCCAGGAAGCCGACCTGCCCAATCGATTGGCAGCTGCCTTGTCTCACGGGGGCGGTTTCCGTACGGTGGCGGCGAACCTTCTGGATCAGGTTCATTGGTCGATCGATCCGCAGCCGTCCTCCGAGGCGTGGCTTGCGGGGATGGACAAGAAGAAACGCGCCGATCAGGTCCAGCGAGTCGGCCGCGCCTATCGCAAGCTCGGTGGCGACGCCACGCTGCGCGTCTTCAATCGCGGCGATGAGATGGCCGAGTACTGCCGGCTCATGAACGAACTCTACGCGCGAACCTGGCATCACGCCGATCTGCCGATCGACTGGGAGGCACCCCAACGCCTTGCCTTGTTCCAACGATTGGCTGACGCGGGGCAMCTCATCGGTCACGTCGTGATTCGGGACGGCAGGCCACTCGCTTATGTGCACGGTTATCGTCTTGGCGGCACGTATCTCGTCGACGACCTCGGCTACGACGACGAGGTAGCAAAGGTCGGCATAGGATCGGTCGCCGTGTTCCAGGCGGTGCGGGCCCTGATCGATCGCTTTCCGGGGGAACGGGTCAGCTTTGGCTACGGTGACAACCAGTACAAGCGTCTTCTCGCGACTCGCGTCGAATCCTGCGGTTCACTGTACGTCGTGCGTTCCACTCGCGCGACCGCGGGTTTTCACATGGTCGGCCCGGTTCGATGGGTTTACCGGGGGCTGCACCGCGTGCGCTCGGATATTCGAAAGAAATCCCTAGGTCGGACGACCTAAATCGCGGGAGGTATATTCGGCAAGGATGGGTCGGCGCATGCTGCCGTTGCCGAAGCTGCACGAGTTGTCCATGAACACCCATGTCGACTCCACCCGTACGGAGGCGACGGCACGGCTGCCGTTGCTACGCCAGTTTCAGGAAGCCCGTTACACCCGGCGATTCTTCGCCCACCATGCCCTGACGCACCATCTCTACCGGGGTGTCTTCGCCTCCTTCGACGAGGCCCAGGCGAGCATCCCGCCGTCGAGCGTCAGTGGCTACGACAATACCGAGTCCGCCGAGTTGTATCGTGAGCGGACCCGCCGGATCTACATTAACGACTATCCGATGATCTACTGGCTGGGCCGTTGG
>NZ_JBFUJE010000563.1:0-2380 GCF_056401535.1 Luteibacter sp. P4_E6
GATCAAGCTCGACCTGCGCCTGCCGAAGGAAATGGGTGGCAATGGCGGCGGCAGCAATCCCGAACAGCTCTTTGCCGCTGGCTACGCCGCCTGCTTCGAAGGTGCCGTGCGCTTCGTCGCCGGCCAGCAGAAGGTCAAGGTCGACGGCGCTTCGGTCGCCAGCTCGGTCGGTATCGGCCCGCGCAACGACTCCGGCTTCGGCATCAAGGTGAAGCTCGAAGTGAGCCTGCCGGGTGTCGACGACGCCACCGCGCTGGAGATCGTCAAGACCGCTCATGAGAAGGTCTGCCCCTACTCCCACGCTACCCGTGGCAATGTCGATGTCGATATCTCGGTGAACGGCAAGACGGTCGCCTAAGCGGTCCTTCTGCCAAGCGATTCAACGGACGGCGCCTTCGGGCGCCGTTTTCGTTATCTGGCACGACTTCCGGCACGTGGCAGCAACGTAAGACGAGCGCACCTTCCCTTGGTCGGACCACCGTCGCGAAGGGGATCGCCATGACACCGCTCAACAGGGACGCTCGCCTGGCCGGATTCACGTATCTGCTGATCTGCCTGGTGGGTCCGCTCCGCCTCATCTACATACCGAGCGCGCTCCTGGTGAGCGGTAACCCGGCTGAAACCGCTACGAACATCGCCGCGCACGAGACGCTGTTTCGCTGGGGCATGTTTGGCGACCTGTTCATCGGAACCATGCTGATTTTCGTTGTGCTGGCGCTCCACCGATTGCTCAAGTCCGCGGGGCCTACGTTAGCCGTGACGATGGTGATCTTCGGCGGCCTGCTGCCGTCGGCTATCTATTTCATCAACACCGCCAACGATGCCGCGGCTCTGGTCCTGGTACGCGGGGCCCCCTTCCTCGATGCCTTCAGCCAGGCGCAGCGCGAATCGCTGGCCATGCTGTTCCTGCGCGTGCACCGCGAAGTCATCACCGCTGCCGAAATGTTGTGGGGACTGTGGCTCATACCCCTGGCCATCCTTGTCTGGCGCTGTGGTTTCCTTCCGCGCGTACTGGCCGTGTGGCTGATGCTTAATGCGTTTGCCTACATTGCACAGAGCTTCGCGGGTTTCGTCATGCCGCAGCTCTCGGACAGCCTCGACACGGCGTGCTTCCCCCTCCAGCTCGGCGAAGTCGCCTTCATGCTCTGGCTGCTCGTCTTCGGCGCGCGGCGTTTCATCCTGACCGGGAACAAAACCCAATGAGTACGTTGCAGGACGCCAAACCCTCTGTACGAATCAAGCTGGCCGGCCTATGGGCCTCGTTGATGTCCTGCTACATCTACGGCGACTACTTCGGCCTGTTCGCCGCCGGCCGGATTCAGGACATGATCGCCGGCAACTTCGGCCCGTTAGGGCCGACGACACCGGGCATCCTGGTGGGCGTCAGCCTGCTGATGGCGGTCCCGGCGCTGATGATCTTCGGGTCCCTGGCGCTGCCAGCCAGCCTCTGCCGCTGGGCGAACGTCGTCTTGGGCCTGTTTTATACACTGATCATGCTGCTGACCATGCCCGGGGCGCCGGCGTTCTACCTCGTTCTTGGTGTCATCGAGGTGCTGCTGACCGCTGCCGTGGTCGTACACGCATGGCGGTGGCCGAAGGTCTAGGATGATGTAAATTCGGCAATCGGGGGGAATTGTCGCCGGGCGGCCTTCCCATTCCCTCCGCGCGCCCACATCATGCGGCATGACGCCGGCCGGCTGCGCCCGGGGCTGGGTATTTCGAATTAACGACGTGAGAGGACATCGCTGGGGAGCGAGCAGAATGCAGGGAGCCACGAGCGAGCGAGCATCATGGGGACAGATCCTGGCCGTGGCCGCCGCGTATGCCGCGTGCTACGAGGTGACCCGGTATTTCTCCTATTCGCATTGGATTCTCACCGCCGGGCTTCGCCTGGGCTGTCTGCTGCTCGTCCCTTACCGGTTCTGGCCCGCCCTGATTCTCGGGGAGTCCCTGCCGGTAGTGCAGAACGCCCTCCTCCACCAAGCAGACTTCGGCTGGGCGTGGACCTGCGTTTCCTCCATCCCCTTCATCCCGCTGTGCATGCCTTTCGTCAAGGCCATTCGCGAGAAGATGCCGCTCTATGACGCCAACGGGCAGCTCAACGCGACCACGATCCTGTTCGCCACCCTCGTCTGCGCCCTGATTACCGCGGTGCGAACCGATATGGCCGTGTTCGCCGCGCTGATCGTGACCCCGGATGGGTGGGACGCATGGCGTTCCGAAGCCTTGATCGATCTTCTGGCGTACGTCCTCGGCGCCTACCTCGGGGCGCTCAGCCTGGCACCAATGCTCCTTGTTCTCAGGGAAGGGTTCCGCGAGAACCTTTCCTGGAAACGCTTCTTCGAAAGCAGACTGACCCGCGACGTCGCCCTGGGTGCGT
>NZ_JBFUJE010000564.1:0-2374 GCF_056401535.1 Luteibacter sp. P4_E6
CAGCTGGTCTATACGCGGCGTGTCGGTGGCGAGTCCGATGATGGCCATGGTCCGGCGGATATCTCGGCCGCAGTGAAGGTCAATGGCAGCGTGGGCGACACCAGCTACGGCATCCTCACCGCGCAGGAAAAGGGTGATGACGGCCGCACGTTCGGTGCCTTGCGGCTCACCCAGACCGAGGGCACGCAGACCTTCGGCATGCTTGCCACGCGGGTGAATCATCCCTTCCTGGATCGTGATGCCAATGTCCTTGGTTTCGATCACCGCTGGCAACCGAGCGAGACGTTTACCCTTACCAGCAATATCGTCGGCAGCAAGATCGACCAGCCGCAGGCGAACGCATCCGGACTGGGCGCGACCAGCATCGCGTTCTGGGAGATGACGCCGGTATGGAGCCAGCAGTGGCTGGGTATGTACTTCGGGCACCGGCTCGACATCGACGACTTCGGCTATCTCCCGCGTAACGACATGGCATATCTGCATTGGGAAGTGCGGCAACGCGTGACCGATCTGCCTGCGGACTCTGCGTATGCTTCGCATCTCTGGCGCTACCGCGTCTCCGCGCAGGACAACACGGAAGGGCGGCGCATCTCCCGCCGCTTCCGCATCCAGCGTGACAGCCGGCGTCGCGATGGCGGTGACGAAGAGTGGCGGCTCGACGCGTTCACCGCAGCCTACGATGACCTGCTTACCCGCGGCGGTAACCCGTTGCATACGCCGCCAACCGCCAAGCTCACCTATGAGCGCGAGAGTCCGCGTATCGGTCACTGGAGCTGGAAGGACGAAGGCTTCATCGGTGGCAACCAACTCACCGGATACCACCGTCTCTCCTACTACTTCAAGTTCACCCCGACGTATTTCATTACCGATGCCTTTAGCGTCTTCGCCGGTGCAAGCTACGAGTGGGACCCGAACTGGTTGATCTGGCAGGACCGCGGTTCACAGGTGTCGAACCTGGTTGGCTCGTTCGACGGCCGGACCGTCGGCATCGACAGCGGTGTGAACTGGAATTTCGGCAACAAACAGGAGCTGCGCGTGAAGCTGCAGACCCTGGCCGTCGGCGCAAAGTTACGCCAGGCCTACGAGATCGACCCGGACGGGCGTGCCGTGCCTTCAAACGAGCACGTAGACGGGCTGGGCGTGGCCAACCTTGGCTTCCAGATCCGCTACCGTTACGAGATCGCGCCACTGTCCAACCTCTACATCGTCTACAACCGTGGTGGTTATCAGCAGGACACGGAGGACGAGCTGGGCTCGCAGTTCCGTCGCGGCTTCGGACTGAAGGACATCGAGGAAGGCCTTGTGAAGGTGGCCTACCGGCTGGAGTTCTGACGTTCTTCACGTGGGCTATGGCATTTCTCCGCCATGCATCAGTCCAGCACCCGTGCCGCGCGCGATCCGCTCAATCCTGTGCCCGGCCGTAGCATCGGCGAGCACGGGATCATCGGCAACCTCGACACCACGGCGCTGGTCGCCAGCGACGGGACCATCGATTTCATGTGCTGGCCCCACATGGACAGTCCTACGGTTTTCGCGGGTCTGCTGGATCCGGAGAAGGGTGGCGAGTTCACGGTAACGCCCGATCTGGCCGACGCACGCACGATGCAGCTGTACGTGCCGGAGACGAACATCCTGATGACCCGATGGATGGCGGCGGCGGGTAGCGTGGAGCTCACCGACTTCATGCCGCATCCGGCGACCGATCCACGCGTGCCGGTAAGCGTGCTGCGCTGCATCCGCGTTCCGCGCGGCAACGTCCGCATCCGCGTGAACTGCCGTCCACGGCTTGGCTATGCCCGTAGCGTGCCGCAGGTGGGAGTTTACGGCGACACGGTCGTGTTCCACGACGGCCCGCAATCGCTGCGCCTGGGGTCGTCGGTGCCGGTCATGATCGATGACGACCAGGGCGGCGCACACGCCGAAGTTGAACTGGGCCCGGGTGACGAGGTGTGGTTTGTCCTTTGCGACGAGGCCCATGATCCGCTCGATGCCCTGGAGTGCAGGGCGGCGTTCGACGACACCGCTGAGGCATGGCGACGCTGGACGCGAAAATCCAGTTATCGTGGACGCTGGCGCGAGCGCGTCGATCGTTCGGCCCTCGTCCTCAAACTGCTGACGTCGCACCAACACGGATCGATCGCTGCAGCGGCGACGTTCGGTCTGCCGGAAGCGACGGGCGAAGGGCGAAACTGGGATTACCGCGCCACCTGGATTCGCGACGCGTCGTTCACCGTTTACGCCTTCATGCGGCTCGGCTATATCGAGGAGGCGGAGCACTTTCGCCGATGGGTCGAAGCGCGTCTGACGGATCTGGACGAGCACGCCGAGCTGCGCATCATGTACGCGATCGATGRTGGCGAAGCGGCCGACGAGG
>NZ_JBFUJE010000565.1:0-2372 GCF_056401535.1 Luteibacter sp. P4_E6
GAGGACATCGACCCACCACGTGAGGTGCCCGGATCGGCTGCCGCCATTCTGACCACGCTGGACGCCTTCGGCCTCTCATCCGACGGCCCGGTGRTGTATCAGTCCACGCGCGGCGAGGCGTATGAGGCCGCCTTTGCACGACTCAGGGCGGAAGGTTATGTTTTCCCTTGCTGGTGCAGCCGGGCCGATCTGGCGGTCCACGGCGGCATGCACCGTCATGGCCAGTGTGTCGCCGCCCCGGACCCCGACCGGCCGCCGGCGTGGCGCTTGCGCACGCCCGACGACACCATCCACTGGCACGACGACCTTCAAGGCCCCCTGGCCGAGAACCTGCTGGAAGTAGCTGGCGACTTCGTGGTCTGCCGTGTGGAAGGCCTCTGGGCCTACCAGCTCGCCTGCGTCGTCGACGACGGCGAGCAGGGCATCACGCATGTGGTTCGCGGCGCGGACCTACTCGATTCGACGGCCCGGCAGATCTACCTGCAGCGGCTACTCGGGCTGGCGACGCCCGGCTACCTGCACCTCCCCCTGGTCCTGGACGCTGACGGCAGGAAGCTCTCGAAGTCGGCCGCCGCCTTGCCCGTCGACCCGGCGGATCCCCTGCCCGCCCTGCGGCTCGCGCTCGAACGGCTGGGTGTGAAAGCCCCCGCGGGCCCCGATTCACCCCGTGATCTGCTTCACGCCGCGCTGAACGAGTTCAAGCCTGCGTCGCTCCGCCGCAGTAGTCTTGGGGTCGGTGGAGCGTTATAAGAATCGTTTGCCCGCGCGGCGGGCCTCTATGGGAAACGAGCGAGGATGAAGCAAGGCATTACGCAACGCACGGCACTGGTGACCGGCGGCACAGGCGGCATTGGTACGGCGATCGTGCGCTACCTTGCGCGCCAGGGTCATCGGGTAGCTACCAACTACCGCGACAAGGCCAAGGCCGACGCCTGGCATGAAGACATGATCCGCGACGGTATCGACGTGGTGATGGTCCAGGGCGACGTGGCCGATCCGGTCTCCGCCGCTGCGATGGTTCGCGGCATCGAGGACCTCGCCGGACCGATCGAAATCCTCRTCAACAACGCCGGCATCACCCGCGACACCACGTTCCACAAGATGGACTTCCAGCAATGGACGGACGTCGTGAACACCAACCTCAATGCCGTGTTCAATGTCACCCGCCCGGTCATCGAGGGCATGCGCTCGCGCCAGTGGGGCCGTATCGTCCAGATCAGCTCGATCAACGGCCAGAAAGGCCAGTACGGGCAGGCGAACTACGCGGCAGCCAAGGCCGGCATGCACGGCTTCACCATCTCGCTGGCCCAGGAAAACGCGCGCTTCGGCATCACCGTCAACACGGTCTCGCCGGGCTACGTCGGGACCGACCTGGTCATGGCGGTGCCCGAAGACATCCGCTCGAAGATCATCGCGCAGATCCCGGTGGGCCGACTCGGCCGTCCGGACGAGATCGCCCACGCGGTGGCCTTCCTGACCAGCGAGGAATCGAGCTGGATCACCGGCTCGAACCTCGCCATCAACGGCGGCCATTACATGGGTTGGTAAGGCCCACGGGGATCGGGTGACTCAGAGCCGGAGTTCGTCGACCGACGCCGGCTCGTGGATCGCCACCTTGTTGTGATGTGCACGGAACTTCGCCATCACCTTGTACGCCAGCCGGCGCGCGCGCATCACCGAGCCCAGCGGCCGATGGGCGGCGACACCGTGCCAGGGACTGAACGCAAGACCGTCGTCGATAGCCGCGCGCCGCGCCTCGTTCCACGCCGGCTGCGGCGGTACGACGATGCGCGCCACGTCAATATAGGGACTCTTCTCTTCCGGCCACGGCACCGATGCGTCCTCGATCGGCATGGACTCGATATCCGTGCAGAACTGCACGCGCACATCCCACTCGCCACCCTCGGTCGCGAAGTGCTCGATCATCGCGTCGCGCAGGCCGTTCGGTTTACCGTTGACGTTGAGCTCGGCATCCGTGAGCGCGGTGAGGTTGGGTGAGCGCGGCGCGATCGACACCTTGACGACGTATTCGCCGAAGCGCAGCGGCGCCTGGCTGAAGTAGCTATCGCCCAACGGATTCGTCTCGGGCTGCCCGCCGAGTGCGAGCAAGGTGGAGCTCTTGCCACCGAAGGCTTCGACCAGGCGTTCGGTGCCACGGAGCACAGCCGAGAGGGCCTTCTTCGCACCTTCCGCGCGATCGGTCGTCGCCGCGACCAGCTTCAGTGTGCCCGCGAACTTCTTCGCCGTTGGCGCGGAAAAGGCGGGGCCGTTCACCAGGACGAAATCCTGGGTCACGTCGCCTTCGCTGCCAGGCAGCCGATCCCCTTCGACACCGATGATMTTCACGGCCATGCCGCGTGGCGTGGAAACAC
>NZ_JBFUJE010000566.1:0-2364 GCF_056401535.1 Luteibacter sp. P4_E6
GGTCATCGGTGTACTCGCCTTTTTCTGGCAGCTTGTCGTGTTGCCGAAGATGGCGCCTACCGGTTCGGCGCGGATGGGTACGCTGGTTGAAGTCATGAAGCGTCCCGTCATGCGTGCGGGCATGATCTCGGTGCTCCTGGTGTTCACCGGGCATTTCGCGTTCTTCACGTATTTGCGGCCCTTTCTCGAAGTCGTGACGGGCGTGGGCGTGAACGGGCTGTCGGTGATCCTGCTCGGCTTCGGCGTCGCCAATTTCATCGGTACGTCGCTCGCGGGCTTCGTCCTCGAGCGCAGCCTTCGCATGACCCTCTTGCTGATGCCCCTGGCGATGGGTGCGATCGCCCTGGCGCTGGTGGCCCTGGGTCGCGCCCCGATGGCTGACGCGCTACTCGTCGCGCTGTGGGGCATGGCCTTCGGCGCCGTGCCGGTGGCGTGGACGACATGGATCACGAAGACCGTTCCCGATGAAGCCGAAAGCGGTGGCGGCCTGATCGTGGCGGCGGTGCAGTTCGCCATCACGCTGGGCGCAGCAGCGGGCGGCCTGGTGTTCGATCGGGCCGGTGCATCGGGCGTGTTCGTCGGCGCCGGTGCGGTGTTACTCGTGGCGGCGGCGATGATCTTCGTCAGTATGCGGGATCGTTCCGAGGCGCATGTGGCGGTGACGTCCGAGGCATGATGAGTGTGGGATGATCCGCCGAGGCCAGCCATGTTGGCCCCTGTTGGATCATCCCATCGTCAGAAGGCGTTGCCGTGGATCAAGACTTGAGTTCGGATGCGACCCGGCTTGGGCGCAAGAGCATCATCTTCGCCCTGGTCACGACGCTTTTCGCGCTTGTCGCTCATGCGGTGGCCTACCTCACGCATGAATACGCACACACGTTGACTGCCTGGTCGCTGGGCTGGATAGCGAAACCATTCGACGTCGACTATGGCGCCGCGACTGTCTCTAACGTCATCTTGCTTGGCGACGTTTCGGACAACGTGAGCTATGACCCGATCTTCGCGAGCGGGCACGGCCCGAGTGCAGCGGTCATTGCGCTCGCAGGCCCCTTCGTTGGGAACGGTCTGCTCTACTTCCTCATCTACGCACTCACGACGACATGCTGGATCAGGTCCAGACGGTACGTGGTGATGTTCCTCTACTGGCTGTCGCTCATGTGTGCTGCGAATGTCTGGAGCTATGTGCCCCTCCGGGCGCTGACCACGCACGCGGACATTGCACTCGCCGCGAAAGGCCTTGGCATCTCGACATGGCTGCTGTTTCCCTTCGTCATGGCGGTGTCTGCCTGGGTGACATGGCACTTCCTGACGCGGATGCTGGCGCATGTCTACGAGACGATCACCGCCGGGTCGCTGCCCAATGGCATCCTCTTCATCGCCTTTACCGCCTTCTGGTACTTCTCCTTCTTCAGCGGTGATGCGATCAATGGTTCCTACGGCCTGATTTCTCAGATCCTGTCGATGACGTCCCGCTACCTGCTGTTTCCGCTCTGCGCAGCGTGGCTTGGCAGCCGTTATATGAGCCGGGTTACTTCCCCGCGTTAATCAACGTCGCCAGCGCCATAATGGGTTCACTCCCATGGAGTCGATGCCATGCCCAACTTATCCGTCAAGCGCGTGTACGAAGAGCCATCGCCTCGTGATGGCATGCGCGTGCTGGTCGACCGGCTCTGGCCCCGTGGCCTGACCAAGGAGAAGGCGGCTGTCGACCTCTGGCTCAAGGAGATCGCGCCGACGCCGACGTTGCGAACCTGGTTCGATCATCGCGAAGACCGTTTCGACGCCTTTGCCGAAAAGTACCGGCACGAGCTCGAGCACAATCCGGCGGTGGCGGAACTGCGCGCGCTGGTGAAGAAGCGCAAGGTGACGCTGGTCTACGGGGCACACGATCCCGCGATCAACCATGMCGTCGTCCTCGAGGCATGGCTGGGAGCCTGATCCCGCGCGATCGGGTCAGTTCGTCGCGCCGGGCTTGAGCGAGGCCTTCTGTGCCTTCGTCACTTGCTGATAGTCCGGCGCCGCGACCGGCTTCGGGTCCAGTGCACTTCGGTAGTTGCCCTGCATCACCAGCGATACCTCGCCCAATCCACCGTCCTGTGCCGTACTCCACGAAGCGATGGCGACGGTGTTGTCTCCGTTCGTGTTCAGCAGCCCTGCCGGCAACTCGAAGTCGGTCTGCGGACCGACGTCGCTGATGTAACGTCCCATCTGCCAGCCGTTGATGAAGATGATCGCGCGATAGTGATGCGGCGCGATGTCGTGGATGCGCAAGGCGATGGGCACGTCCTGGCCCGCGGGAATATCCAGGTGGAAGCGAGTTCGATACCAGTCGACGCCGGGCTTATCCGTTTCGCGGGGCAGGGT
>NZ_JBFUJE010000567.1:0-2363 GCF_056401535.1 Luteibacter sp. P4_E6
GGGTAGACATGGACACGCAGCGCCGTCGCGTCGATCGCTGGTGCACCGACTACCGCGCCCTGGCCTCGCGTCACCGCGACGCCGACGGCCGCGTGCCGCAGCACAGCTTTTTCTATCCCGAAGAAGAATACGTGGAGGAGCACCTCGACAAGATCGAGTCGCTCTGTGCCGATGGCTACGGCGAGATCGAGATCCACCTCCACCACGACAACGACACGCCGGAAAACTTCGTCGCCACGATCGATCGTTTCAACCGGCTGCTGCACGACAAGCACAACGCGTTGCCGCGCGACCCGGTGACTGGCCAGCTGCGTTTCGCCTTTATCCACGGCAACTGGTGCCTGGATAACTCACGCGCGGATGGCCGCTGGTGCGGTATCAACAACGAATTGATCCTGTTGCGCGAGCTTGGTTGCTACGCCGACTTCACTCTGCCTTCGGCGCCTAGCGATACGCAGACGCGAATGTCGAATGCCATCTACTACGCCACCGACGACCCGCATAAGTGCAAGTCGCACGATACCGGCGTACGCATGCGTGTCGGCGGCGAGCCGTCGGGCGACCTGCTGATCGTCCAGGGCGTGCTCGGCCTGAACTGGAAGAGCCGCCGCTTCGGCATCATCCCGCGCATCGAGAACTCCGATATCCGCCGTGGCTCACCGCCCACGCCGTCTCGCGTGGACCAATGGGTGCGTACGGGTATCCATGTCGAAGGCCGGCCGGAGTGGACCTTCATCAAGATCCACACCCACGGCACGCAAGAGGGCGACATGGACACCCTCCTCGGCCAGCCTGTCGACGCCATGCACGATTACCTGGAGTCGACGTACAACGACGGCTGCGACTACGTCCTGCACTACGTCACCGCCCGAGAGATGTACAACATCGCCAAGGCCGCCGAAGCCGGCATGACCGGCGACCCCGGCCGCTACCGCGACTTCGAGCTCCCCAAACCCGGCAAAGCGGCTATCGCACCTGTAGGAGCCGATTCATCGGCGATCCTGCGGCAGCGGGAAAACGCCGTCGCAAACCCACTGCCGCAGTAACTCCGCACGACCACGCGACCACCCTAATTTGGTCTCTGCACGTCGCGAATGTGGCCGCAGGCCGAGCCCGTGCACTCCTTCGGACAGTACTGATTCGCGCAAGCCCTCAGACGAGGATCTTGCGGGCCAGGCTGGCGCTTGCCCGTGCACCATTCGTAATCCTCGGTATTTTCCTTGAAGCCGTCGCAATACTCCGAAAAATTAGGGTTCCTCGTATAGGAAACGCCGTCATGGATAATGGTTGCGATGGGGGAACCTGGCGAATTCGCATGTACAAAGACAGTCGGCTTGCTCGCACTACCTCCCCCAAGCAACAAATCAACACGTTCATCTAGATCCCTGAACTTTGCCAAAGATGAGTAAGTGTGAAACTTAAAATCAAGATCCACATCTTCCGACATAGGCACGTCCCCATCGATACCGTCGCGAAAATTCTCATACGCGCATCCGGACAGCTTATCGAAGGTCTTAGACGCGACATAAACTCGCTCGGTACCTTCTTCGAAAAATTCCCCATGCACCTTACGATCGTCAGCAGGTGTGGATGCGTCTTTCTCCCAATTCACTTTTTTCAGGCACTCAGGCGTGCTGTCCACGCTCGTAGATATATCGGCGACGGACGAAAGCGAAAAGAATACGCACAAAAAAAACAATACAACCTGGCTTCCGTGCTTCTTCATAACAGCTCCTTTTCAAATCTCGTGCAATGGACCCCCCTTGCCAAAGCATAAGTTCATTCATGCACCAAGCGATGATTTCTCGCAGAGCAAAGAATGATTTCAATTTTGAGCCCCTATCCTAATTTAGGGGAATGGTTTCCGATTTAGCCCATAGAAGTTAAACGACTTCGAACTCCCCAAATCCTGCTGTTGTAGGAGCCGATTCATCGGCGATGGGGGTTACGACACGGTTTGGATCGCCGATGAATCGGCTCCCACCGAGCGAGAGCCACACGTTACGGCTGGCCAAACCGAAGCCGCGTATCCGCGACACTAAAATCGCAATACTCATTCTCGCAGCCGATCAGCTTCGGATCGTGCGTCGCAGGCCCACGCGCGCCCGTACACAACGCATAACGAACCGCATCCGTCTTGAGCTCGTCACACGCTCCGGGATACTGAGGCGACCTTACGTAGATAAGCCCCCGGTGGACGATCCTTCCTGCCGGTCCGCCAGACGCGACACCCACTTGCACCAGGCAGCCCGCGAGCTCGTCGAATGCCTCCGCGGAGATAAAAATCTCATCCGGATCGTCCTGGGCGCCAAACGCCGTCGCCTTCCAGTCCACCTTTCTGAGGCAGCCGGATGCCTTATCCC
>NZ_JBFUJE010000568.1:0-2360 GCF_056401535.1 Luteibacter sp. P4_E6
CCAGGACACTCCGTAAATCTACGGTCGSATGGCGGTGATCGACGCGCGAGCATGGACACCGACATCCTTTTCCCGTTCGACACGCCCGGCGGAACACGGAACATGGCCACCACCACCCCCGGTGGTCTGCCGCCGGCGTGGCGAGCGGGTTCTCTCGTTGACCGGCCGTGGCAACCTTCTCAGTGGCCCGATATCGTCACCGTGATCTTGCGCTGGTGGGCTTCGTGACGATGTTCGTAGAGGAACACACCCTGCCAGGTACCCAGCAAGGGGCGTCCACCGTGCACCGGTACGGAAAGCGACACACCGGTAAGCACGGCACGCACGTGCGCGGGCATATCGTCGGGGCCTTCGTCCTGATGGCGAAATAGCGGATCGCCATCGGGCACCAGTCGCGCGAAGAAACGCTCAAGGTCGGCCACCACCGTCGGATCGGCATTCTCGCCGATGAGCAGCGAGGCACTGGTGTGCTGGACGAACACGTGCGCAATGCCGGTCGTGACACCACTGGCCGAGACGGCGTCGGCGATCCGGTCGGTGATCTCGATGAGCGACCGCCCTCGCGTGTGCACGGTGAACGTGGTCTGCGCGATGTGCTGTACGGGCTGGGCGCGGCTCATCGCAAACTCCGGATCAGGGATAAAGCAGGCGGCTCGTCCAGCTTGTACCGTGTTCCGCGTGCACGATACGTTCGTGCAGGCGGAACTCGGCGCCGTACCAGAACTCGACGCGGTCCGGCTTGAGAAGGTAGCCACCCCAATGCGGAGGACGCGGCACGTCGCGGCCTTCGAACTCTTTCTCGAAATGTGCCACGCGGTCTTCAAAGGTCTGCCTGTCCGGCAGTTCCTGACTCTGCTTCGACGCCCAGGCACCGATCTGGCTGCCACGCTGGCGGCGAACGAAATAGGCGTCCGATTCGGCGGCACTCGCCTTGCTCACGCGCCCTTCGAAGCGCACCTGGATGCCTTCGCGGATCTGCTTCCAGTGGAAGCACACCGCTACCTGGTCGTGCGCGGCCATCTCACCGGCCTTCRCACTCTCGTAGTTGGTGAAGAAGCCCAAGCCGTTCTCATCGATCTGCTTCAGCAGCACGATGCGTGAATGCACGCGGCCGGTGCCGTCCACCGTGGCGAGGTTCATGGCGGTGGGTTCACGATCGCCGCTGGCCTTCGCTTCGTTCAGCAGGCCGCGGAAAGTGTCGAGGATCTCGGGAGTCAGCATGGGTAGGCTATGCTTGCCGGTATGGAATCAGCCGATGCTATCACGCTCGCCGAGCGGGTCCTGGGGCGTTTCGCCGCGTCGATCGCGCACGCCTCGTCACCGTTCATCCTCGGCATTTCCGGCCTGCAGGGCAGCGGCAAGAGCACGCTCGCGGCCTCGCTGATCGAAGCCGCACGGGAGCGGGGCTGGTCGGCCGTGAGCCTTTCACTGGACGATGTCTACCTGACCCGCGCCGAGCGCGAGACGTTGGGACGTCAGGTCCATCCGCTACTGCGCACACGCGGCGTTCCCGGAACCCACGACCTCACCCTGCTCGCTTCGACGCTCGACGCCCTGGAGAAAGCCGCTCCCGAGCGACCCGTTTCAATCCCGCGTTTCGACAAGGGTCAGGACGACCGCTACGCGATGTCGCTATGGCCCGAGGTCCCGCAGCCCCCGATGCTGGTCATCCTCGAAGGCTGGTGTCTCGGCCTCGAGCCGCAGGCGGAAGCCGATCTGGTCCCGTCGATCAATGCGCTGGAGGCCGGGGAGGATCCCGACGGCGTCTGGCGTCGGTGGGTGAACACGAAGCTCGCCGACTACCTCACCGTATGGCGCCGCCTCGATGCCCTCGTCCTGTTGCACGCCCCTTCGTGGGACATCGTGGCCCGCTGGCGCGACGAAGCCGAATGGTCGCTACGCGCCCGCGGCGAACCGCGCGCGATGGACGAGGAAGAGATGACGCGCTTCCTCCAGCATTACGAGCGACTCAGCCGACATGCACTCGCCACGCTGCCGGCAAAGGCCGACGTGGTTGTCGCGCTCGATCGCGAGCGCCATCGAATCGGATAGCTCGCTGCGCGAGCTCGTGCCGCTCTTGTAGGAGCCGATTCATCGGCGAACCCTCAGAGGTCGTCGTTGCGAATGAGGCATTGCATCGCATCGTGCGGGCGTTCAACCGCTCGCCCGATCACCACAAGGCCTCGTTCGCAAACCCGATAGCCCGAGGGTTCGCCGCTGAAGCGGCTCCTACGAAGGCGGGTTGGCGCGTTGAGGCAGTCGTGCGACGCACAGCGACGAAGCGGCGTTGCGCATTTGCCGCGCGCAACCTCAACGTCCGGTGTCGCGGTCGGGTTGGCCCTTGGGGCCGCCTAAGCTGA
>NZ_JBFUJE010000569.1:0-2359 GCF_056401535.1 Luteibacter sp. P4_E6
GAATCAACGTATCCGGGGACGTATCAGCGCAGGCCCCAGGTGGCGGGCGTCGCCTCGATGGCCCATTGGGCCATCAGCTCGTGCACCCGTGTCGTGGGATGCAGCGTGTCCCAGAAAACGTACCTGGAAGGATCGACGCAATCCGCGCGGCGTTTTTGCGCCTTGATGTACGAGGTCGAACTCGGCGAGTCGATCGCCAGGCAGGAGTCCTTCGTATTGGTGATACCGAAGCGTCCGGGCGTCGTCAACACGTCGTCGAAGTAGGCGCGAACGTTGACGATGCGGACGTCGGCAGGCGTCGTCGCGTTCACCCGCTCGACCAGCTGGACGAGGTGATGGTTGTAGTACTCCACCTTGCCCAGGACGCCGTTCGCATCCGTCCGGCCCAGGCGGAATACCGGGGCGACGGAGACGTCGGGCAGGTTGACGACAAGGATCTTCCGCGCGCCCTTTTCGACAAGGCGACGCAGTGCGATTTCCTGGTCCTCGATGATCTTTGGCGCCGTTTTCGTGTCGTTGACGAAGTCGTTGCCGCTGATCAGGAAGGTGAACAGCGTGCGCGATGGGTCGTAGCCCTTTGCCTTGGCCGCATAGTTGAAAAAGCCGTCGATCTGGGTGCCGATCCCGTGGATGATGCCGAACTTCGCGTCCTTGGTCTGCGCGCCGCCGATGGCCCAGTTGTTCAGGGTGAGGCCGGTGCGCGCGGCCATGTGTTCGATCCATGTCGGGCCGTTGCTGAAACGCCCGAGGTACCACGACGCACCGGGTAGCTTCCACTGCGATTCGTTGAACATGTTGCCGGTGTCGCTGAGGCTATCGCCGAACGAGACGATGCGTTCGACCGGTTTTCCCTTCGCAAGGTCGCCGTTGTGCCAGATCTCGTAGTTGTAACTCTGCGCGTTGTCGGCGGCACCGATCATGGCCAGGCCATTGGCATCGGGCATCGTCGAAATCTTTTTCATGCAGGCGGTGCGCAGCGTCGCCGGCGCGGCGTCCGTGAAGAACATGCTGCGCGACTTCAGTATCGATGCGTTGTGCCATTGCCCGCGGAGAATATGGTCGGCCGCAACGAAGCGCGTGGCGACGCCGGTGGGGTCCGACTTCAGGCGATAGTGGCAGCGTAGGCCGGTATTGATCTCGCTGAAGGGGCCGCCCTGAACGGTGGGCGCCTGCGGCGCGGCATGCGAGACAAGAGCGAAGCCGGCGAGAGCACAACCGGCGGCGTAAGCGAAGGCGCGTCCAATCGGGGACATGAGAAACTCCTGTGGGGATGGGGTGCCGGAAGACTCTCTTCCGACGCCGACATCGTGCCCCTGCGCCATGTGCTTGAATGTCGGCCATCGCTGGGGGATGGGCCGGGGTTCTCCTTCACATATCTAGGCTTTGAGGTGAGGCGCTATCGGTCGGACACCGATAGCGCCTCTGTGCGAAGCAGCTCAAGCCGCGCTGGCGTCCCGGAGTTTCTTCAGTTCGTCGTCACCCAGCACGAGTGCCGCCGACTTTGCCAGTTCATCGAGTTGCTCCACGGTGGTCGCGCTGGCGATCGCCGCGCTGATCGCAGGCTGTGCCATCACCCAGGCCAGCGCCACCTGTGCCGGCTTCGCGGCGTGTGCCTCGGCGACCTCGTCGAGCGCAGCGAGCACGCGATGGCCGCGCTCGGTGAGGTACTTCTTCACCGAACCGCCGCGGGCCTTGCTCTTTTCCAGGTCCGCCTCGCTCCGATACTTGCCACTGAGGAAGCCGCTGGCCAGCGAGTAATAGCTGATGACGCCAACGTCTTCCTTGACGCACAACGGCTGCAGGCCTTCTTCGAAGCCGGCGCGATCCATCAGGTTAAATTCCGGCTGCAGCGACTCGTAGCGCGACAGCCCCTTCGCTCCGCTGGTAGAGAGTGCATCGGCAAGGCGGTTGGTACTGTAATTGGAGGCGCCGATTACGCGCACCTTGCCGGCCTTGACGAGGTCGTCGAAGGCACGCAGGGTTTCTTCCAGCGGCACTTTCGCGTCATCCTCGTGCGACTGGTACAGGTCGATGTGATCGGTTTTCAGGCGGCGCAGCGAATCTTCCACCGCTTCCTTGATATTGGTCGGCGCCAGGCCCGGGTAGCGCGCCCACTTGCCGACCTTGGTCGCGATGACGACGCGGTCGCGCTTGCCGCTCTTCTTCAGCCAGTTGCCGATGATGGTCTCGGACTYCCCGCCTTCGTTACCGGGCACCCAGGCTTCGTAGACATCCGCCGTGTCGATCAGGTTGAAGCCGTGGTCGACGAAGGCGTCGAGGAGCTCGAACGAGCGTGGCTCGTCSGCGSTCCAGCCGAACACGTTGCCGCCAAAGGCGAGCGGGGCGACCTGCAGGGATG
>NZ_JBFUJE010000570.1:0-2357 GCF_056401535.1 Luteibacter sp. P4_E6
GCTTTCGCGAACGCGTGCTACAAGCCCCCATCGTTCCACACCCGCGGGTTACCAGCTCCATGTCCGACGACCTCCAGAGCCAGTTCGAGCAGGCTTCGCTGGATATAACCCGCCTCGGCCACCGACCGGACAACGACACCCTGTTGCGCATCTACGCCCTTTACAAGCAGGGCTCCGAGGGTGACTTCCACGGCGAGAAGCCAGGATTCTTCGATTTCGTCGGCACGGCGAAGTACGAGGCATGGGTGAAGCTGGCCGGCACGCCCCGGGAAACGGCGATGCAACAGTACATCGGCCTGGTGCGCTCCCTGGGGGGCTGAGGGCCGTCTGGCGGCGCCTATGAGGCGCCGTGCGACAGCCACGCGGCAACCGGCATGTCACCAAACAAGGCTGCCGCGTCCACCGCCCCTCCCTGCATCTCCCCTTCCACCATCAAGCCGGTCCACCGCCCATCGGGCAGGACGACGGTCGTACCGGCCCAATGCCCGGCGGGAATGGCCGGCGCGGAGGTGCCGGCCAGCCACGGTGCGGTATGCCGGGCCGCCGCGACCACGATGCGCTGCCCCCGATGCTCGCGGACGAAAGCCAGTACGTGCCCGGCCGCCGGTCCATCGACCTCGAGGGGCCGGTAGCTGCCGCGAGCGAACAGTTCCGGATGCTCACGCCTGGCCCAGAGCAGCCGGGCGATGACAGCCTGCTTGATCGTGCCGTCCCGCCAGTGCGCCAAGGCGTCCCGTGGTGCCGCGGCACGCTTGAGTGAAGCCGCTCGCGCGGGAAAATCCACCGGCCGCCGGTTATCCGGGTCGACCAGGCTGAAGTCCCAATAGTCGGTGCCCTGGTAAATATCGGGCACCCCGGGAGTGGTCAGGCGCAACACGGTCTGGGCAAGGCCATTGGCCGCACCCGGGGTCGCGATGTACTCGGCGAAGGCAGCCAGTTCGGCGGCCGCATCCCCCGACAGCACCGCCCGAAGGAAATCCTCGCAGGCGTCCTCATAAGGTTCGTTCGGCGAGGTCCAGCGCGTCCAGCGCTTGGCTTCGCGCAGCGCCTTACGCTGCCAGGCGGCGATGCGCGTGGCGAACAACTCGAGGCCGTCGACATCGTCCGGGGCCAGGTGCAGGGGCCATGCACCGACGAGCATCTGGTAAAGCATCAGCTCGTCGCCGGCCGAGGGCGCCATGCGTCCGTCGGCGCGCCGACGAAGATCGGCGTGACGGATGCGCCAGCGCTCCACCGTGATCACCCAGCGCTCGGCGACTTCGGACAGCACGGCGAGCCGGGCGCGCAGGTCTTCGCCGCGCTTGTGATCGTGCGTCGCCGTGGCCAGCAGGTTGTGCGGCAAGGTGGCGGCGCGATCCACGCAACGGGCGTGGAACGCCTCGGGTGTCATCGAAAGTTGCGCCGCGTCGACCCCGACCTCGTTGCGCGAAAGCAGACGTCCATAACGATAGCCCGCGGTGTCCTCCACGGCCTTGGCGGCTACCGGCGACGTCGCTTGCTGGAAGATCGCGATCGCCCGCTCGCGTGCCCGTCGCACGGGCCCCGGCGGCAGGCTGCGCGGCGCCACGCCACCGAGCCAAAGGGCGACAAGGTGCAGCAGTTCGGTGTCTTCCACGCGAATCGTGCGCAGCGCGCCTTCGACAGCCCGCGCGAAGATCGCTTCATCGTAGGCATCGCGTCCCGCGCCGCCCGCGTAGGTCCGGTACACGGGAAAATGCACGAGCAGCTCGATCAGTACGCGCCGGATGGCGGCGAGGGAGACGTCGCGTGTCGCCACATCGGCGCGTGCCGAGGCAAAAAGGGCGCGTGCCGTCCGGTCCAGCTCGGCTTCGAAACTGTCGACGAGGATCTGTCGGCGAGCACGCACCGCCTGCGTGGCGAAGTCGGCGGACTCACCGGTGAGATGGCGCCAGAGTTCGGTCAGCGGCGCCTCACCCGCGCCGTCGTGCAGCACGGCGGACACCTGGTCCATGAATTCGTAGCCCGTGGTGCCATCGGTGCGCCAGTCCAGGCGTAGCGATTCGTCTTCGGCGAGAATTTTTTCGACCACCAGGTAGGCACCGTCACGCGGGGCACCCGGCGGACGCTGCAGGCGCAACTTGTCGAGCCGATGCCGCAACTGCCGGCAATAGCGACGGGGGTCGGCAAGACCGTCGACATGATCGCAACGCAGGCCGTCGATGAGGCCTTCCGCATACAGCCGAAAAATCGTCTTGTGCGTATCCTCAAAGACGGCCGTACGCTCGATGCGCAAGCCAGCCAGCTCGTTGATGTCGAAGAAGCGCCGGTAGTTGACCATGTCACTGGCCAGTTTCCAGAACGCGAGACGGTAGTGCTGACGTTCGATCAGCGCATGC
>NZ_JBFUJE010000571.1:0-2352 GCF_056401535.1 Luteibacter sp. P4_E6
CCCGGTGAATGCCCCGCGTTGCCCGGTCCACTCGTATCACCGTGACGGCGCGATGCGCGTCGACGGGAACGGGGGTGGTTCGACGAGCTACGAGCCGAACAGCCGTGGCGCCTTGCAGGCCCAGCCGGACTTCTCTGAGCCGCCGTTGGAAATCGGCGAGACGGTGGCCAAGCGCTGGAATCATCGCGAAGACACCGACTACTTCTCGCAGCCGCGCAAGCTGTTCGAAATGATGAGCCCGGCGCAGAAGCAGACGCTGTTCGATAACACGGCCCGCGCCATCAAGGGTGCCTCGCAGCCGGTGGTCCAGCGCCATATCGACAACTGCACGGCCTGCCACCCGGACTACGGCAAGGGCATCGCCGACGCGGTGGCGAAGCTCGGCTGATAGCACGGTAACAACAGAGGGGCCGGAAACGGCCCCTCTTGTTCAGGCAAGAACGACGAGGCAACCATGGTCGACTACCTCTCTCACTTCGAACGCAGCATCGACGCCCTCAAGCAGGAGCGCCGGTACCGCGTGTTCGCCGACCTGGAACGCCAGGTGGGTTGGTTTCCGAAGGCCATGCTCCACGGGGCGGACGGCGCGAAGGAAGTCACCGTCTGGTGTTCCAACGACTACCTCGGCATGGGGCAGCACGCGGATGTGATCGAGGCGATGAGCCACGCTGCACGGACCATGGGCGCTGGCGCGGGCGGGACGCGGAACATCTCCGGCAACCACCACGCAATTATCGAACTCGAGGATGAACTGGCCGATCTGCACGACAAGGAGGCCGCACTGGTCTTCACCTCGGGCTATGTATCCAATCTCGCCGGCATCGCAACGATAGCCCGGCTCCTGCCAGACTGCGTGATCCTGTCGGACGCGCTGAACCACAATTCCATGATCGAAGGCGTGCGCGCCTCGGGCGCCGACAAGCGCATCTGGCGTCACAACGATCTGGCACACCTGGAAGATCTCCTGATTCGCGCAGGTAATCGACCGAAGCTGATCGCCTTCGAAAGCGTCTATTCGATGGATGGAGACATCGCGCCCATCGCGGCCATCTGCGACTTGGCCGAGAAGTACGACGCGATGACCTATATCGACGAAGTGCATGCCGTGGGCATGTACGGATTGCGCGGCGGTGGCATCGCCCAGCGTGAGGGCGTGGCACACCGCATCGACGTTATCGAGGGGACGCTGGCAAAGGCTTTCGGCACGTTGGGCGGGTACATCGCGGGTCGCAAGGCCGTCGTAGATGCGGTGCGTTCGCACGCGCCCGGTTTCATTTTCACCACCACGCTGCCGCCGCCGGTCGCAGCAGCAGCCACGGCGTCGGTCCGCCATCTCAAGGCGTCGCAGTCGGAACGGCAGGGACAGCAGCAGGCGGTGCAGGCGACCAAGGCCGCGCTGGCTTCTTCCGGTTTGCCGCTCATGCCGAGCGAAACCCATATCGTGCCGCTGCTGGTCGGCGACGCTGACCTGTGCAAGCGGGCGAGCGACCTGCTGCTCGATCGCCACGGCATCTACATCCAGCCGATCAATTATCCCACCGTACCGCGTGGCACGGAGCGCCTGCGCATCACGCCCACGCCTTTCCACGATGCGGCACTGGTCGAACAGCTCAGGCGGGCCCTCGTCGACGTCTGGAATGAACTTGGCCTGCCGCTCGGCAAGCCGGTGGCCGGGCGCGACCATCCTTCGCTCACGGTAGCCGCCGGAGGCTGACTATGACCGCCGCAGACCCGAACACCGCGCTGTTCCACGCATGGGAGCCGCCCCAGCGGCGAATGCCCACCACCAGCACAGCGAGCCTGCCCCGATCGACGCTGCGTCCACGAACACAGGCAGCTACTCCGGTCACCCGAGGCAAAGTCGGCATCCTCCTCTCCAACCTCGGCACGCCCGACGGCACCGACTACCGCTCTGTCCGTCGCTACCTCGCGGAATTCCTCTCCGACCRGCGCGTGATCGAACTGCCGAAGCTCGTCTGGCAGCCCATTCTCCAGGGCGTCGTGTTGTTGCGCCGGCCCGCGGTCAAAGGCAAGGACTATGAGCGCATCTGGAATCACGACCTCGACGAGAGTCCRTTGAAAACCGTGACCCGAAACCAGGCGACAAAACTGGCGTCCTGGGCGGCAGAGATATTTGGAGAGGACCGGGTGGCTGTCGATTGGGGTATGCGCTATGGCAACCCGTCGATCGAGGACGCCGTGGTTCGTCTTATGTCGCAGGGATGCGAGCGACTCCTGATGTTTCCGCTCTACCCGCAGTATTCGGCAGCGACCACGGCAACAGCCAATGACCGGCTGTTCGAGGTGTTACGAGGCTTGCGCAACCAGCCGGCAGTTCGCGTGGTGCCGGCG
>NZ_JBFUJE010000572.1:0-2350 GCF_056401535.1 Luteibacter sp. P4_E6
ATGCTCCACCATGCTGAAGCCATTCCCTTCCGCGCAAGAATGCTTTGATAGAAGCGATCGGCTGTACCCGGCTCCCCATACCGAACGCTCCAACCGCACTGACCGCTGTACTTATTCGCCTGCTGGTTGAAGTGAGCAAGCCATTGCGGAGCCGTCGTTATAGCCTGCGATTCACAGGGCTTACTTGGCGCGGGATATGCGGTGTTCGGCCCGCAACCCTGCAACGTCGGCCGATTGCCTGTATCGGCGTCCATGGGGAACACACACAGCACCTGAATCGTGCTCTTTCCCGGTGGCGTCGCCTGTTGAGGATAAAAGATGAAGCCGTTGCGGTAGGCGAAAACCAGATTGGCGAAGTTGGTATCGGTCCGTAACCAAGAGAACGACACGCCGCCACGGGACACCGACCCCGGACTCGGATCCCAGGGTAGAAAGGCAGGATTGGTTTCTGTCGCCCGCAGCATGACGCCACTACAGAGGAAGGCCGGGAGTGTCGCGCCCCCGCAATCGAGATCGGCGCGGCTATACCACGCGTTGATCTGGTCCGCCGCCTCCTGCCCGATGGCAGCGAGCGGAGCGGCCGACTTCGGGATGGCGCCAGGAGGAGCTGTCCACGGCGCCGTGACCGACACGGGCGATGGCGTGGTCCTCTCGATGGGTTTTTCAACCGCGCACGCGGCGAGAACAGCAATGACACACAGCACGATTAGCCGTTTCACGTTGACGCTCCTTGTCGTTGCAAACATCCATGTATCGTCGGCGCTAAGAATCCCTAGCGAGCCGCAGCCAGCATCCCGCAAGGCGACAACCGAGTGCACGAGGTCACCGGAAATGCGTAGTACTAGTCGCCGCGTTGAATGAGCAATCTCGGCACAGCCGACATCGAGCATTCATCTTGCGAAGGTTTTCATCCAGGCCTACCGTGAAAGGAGCGGATGTTTAGCCTCCCGCAGCGTCTGCGCCAGCGCGCGGAAATCATCCGCGCGCTGGTCCGACTTACGCCAGGCCAGCACGATGGTCCGGGCGAAGTCCTCCGGTAGCGGCAGATAGCGCATGCCCTGCACGCGCGTCGTCGCCAGCTGCGGCATAAGCGTGCAGCCCTCGCCAGCGGCCACCATATAGCGCAGCGTCTCCAGACTCGTCCCCTGCCGCTGGTCCGGCGCGACATCCTCGCACGCCGCCAGCGCCTGTTCGCGCAGGCAGTGCCCTTCTTCCAGCAAGAGCCGCTCGCGAGGCTTCAGCGATGCCCAGAGATCACCGGTTTCCGTGTTTGCCGGATGATCCTCACGGCATGCCAGCCAGAAGGGCTCCTGAAAAACCGCAACGCAGCTCACCTGCGTATGGGTGACCGGCGCGGACATCAGCACGACGTCGAGTTCGCCGCGAAGCAGCGCATGGACAAGATCGTCCGTCTTCCCTTCGCCGAGTTCGAGGGATACAGCCGGGAAGGCCTTCTGGATATCCGCCAGAACGTATGGGAAGTAGTAGGGCCCGAGCGTAGCGATGGCCGATAGCCGCAACGTGCCGCCGAAGGCATGCTCCGGGCGCGACGCGATATCCAGCAGACGTCTCCCTTCCACAAGTATCTTGCGCATCTGTTCCACGAGGCGGGCGCCCTGCTCCGTGACCAGGATTTTCCGCGTGGTCCGCTCGAAGATCACCGTCCCCAACCGCTCCTCCACGCGACGAATCTGCACTGAAAGCGAGGGCTGGGTGACGTGGCAGCGCTCGGCCGCACGCATGAAGTTTCCAAGATCCGCCACGGCAACGACGTATTCCAGATCGCGCAATGACAGCCCTGCGAGGTTGCCACGTTCGCTGGCCGGATCCTGGCGGGTCGCATGCTTCACAGCCATCCCTGCGTCTCCTCCAGCACGCGGTCGCACAGCACCGCCATGCCATCGTCGCTGTCGTTAAGACAAGGAATCAGCGTAAATGCCTCGCCGCCAGCCTCCCGAAAGTAGTGGGCGTTCTCGCGACCGATCTCATCGATCGTCTCGATGCAATCCGCTGCGAAGCCGGGAGAAATGACCGCGATGCGACGGACACCCTCGTGAGCGAGTTGACGCATGGTGGCCTCGGTATACGGCTGCAGCCAGTCCGCATAGCCGAATCGTGACTGGTAGCTGATACGGAACCGCGTCGCCGGCAGGTTCAGTGCATCGCGAAGCAACTCGCCGGTGTGTTGGCACTGCTCGTAATAGGGATCGCCGAGGGCGATGTTGCGCTGGGGAATACCATGGAAGGAGGCAACGATCACCTCGGGCTCCTCCGCGAGCCTTTCCAGTGTCGTCCGCACCGAACGGGCCAGGGCTTCGATATACGCCGGCTCATCGAAGTACGCCGGCAC
>NZ_JBFUJE010000573.1:0-2348 GCF_056401535.1 Luteibacter sp. P4_E6
GCTGACACTTGGTGGAATCGCCACCAAAGTTGCCGCTGCCGCCGCTGCCCCCGCTGTCCCACCGACCCACTTGATGAACTTGCGCCGCTGAAGATCGGTCATTTGTGCACTGGTATCCGACCCACGCGGGGCCTGTCATGTCGCGGAAGGGGGAAGAACGAGGGGATCCGGACACGAATACCGCTGCCCAACCGGCGTCGACCGGACGCCAGTTTCCGCAAGTTTCATTTCTAATTCCTTACGAAATCGAGACATGACGGCGTAAGACTTCACTGCCCCGTTGGTTCTTCAGGGCAGGAAATCCATACGATAGGCATAAATAACAACGGCTTGACGACATTCCTGTCGCCAAGCCGTGAAAAAGAGAGTGGGGCCGACCTCTTGCGAGTGACGCAAGAACTTACATATTAGCCGACTATAAGGGCCGAGAGCTCGGCAGTCTTTGCCTTCATCAAACCTTCATCGGCCCGCGTCTCGACATTCAGCCGAAGCAAGGGCTCGGTGTTGGACGACCGGAGATTGAAGCGCCAGGTGTCGAATGCTGCGCTGACGCCGTCGACATGATCGACGCGCGGAGCTTCCCGCTTGTAAAAATCCATGACACGCGCGACAGCCGCCTTCGCGTCATCCACGACGAAGTTGATTTCGCCACTGCAAGGATAGGCCGCCATGCGCTCGGCCAGCATTCCGGCAAGGCTGTTGCCGGTTCTGGAAAGGCGCTCCGCGACCAGCAGCCAGGGGATCATTCCCGAGTCGCAATAGGCGAACTCCCGGAAATAGTGGTGAGCACTCATTTCGCCGCCGTACACGGCATCTTCGGCGCGCATGCGCTCTTTGATGAACGCGTGACCCGTCTTGCTCTCGATTGGTACGCCGCCGGCTGACTTCACCATGTCGATGGTGTTCCAGGTCAGGCGTGGGTCATGGATGATCTTCGCACCCGCGTGCCGCTCGAGCATTTGAGCCGCCAGCAGGCCCACGATGTAATAGCCCTCGATGAACTGACCCATTGCGTCGAACAGGAAGCAGCGATCGAAGTCGCCGTCCCAGGCGATGCCAAAATCGGCACCGTGAGCGATAACGGCCTTGGCGGTAGCGTCGCGGTTCTCCGGCAGCAAGGGATTGGGAATCCCGTTCGGGAAGCTACCGTCGGGTTCGTGGTGCACTCGAACGAACTCGAACGGCAAGTGGGCTTCTAGCAGGTCGATGACGCCGCCAGCGCCGCCATTGCCCGCATTCACGACGACCTTCAATGGACGAAGGCCGCTCGTTTCGACGTAGCCGAGAAGGTGCGATATATAGGCCGCCTTATCGTGTTCGTGGGAAACGGTGCCGCGTTTTTCGACGGCCTCGCCGAATCCATTGTCTTCGACCATGCGCTCGATCTCACGCAGACCCGTGTCACCACTGATCGGACGCGACCCTTCGCGAACCAGCTTCATGCCGTTGTAGTCGATAGGGTTGTGGCTCGCCGTTACCATGATGCCGCCGGCGACCTGCCGATGGAACGTCTGGAAATAAACCTCCTCCGTTCCGCACAGCCCGATGTCGATGGCGTCGCGCCCTTCGTCATTGAGGCCCTGCACGATCGCCTTGGCGAACGCAGGGCTATCTCGGCGGATGTCGTAGCCCACCACCACGGCGCCCTCGCCGATCGTTCGCGCAAAGGCGCGACCGAGCCGGTAGGCGATGTCTTCATTCAGCTCGTCGGGAACGCGACCGCGAATGTCATAAGCCTTGAAACACTTCATGGCGGCGCTCTCCTGAAAACCTTCATTCTCGACCACCGGGCGTTTAGTCTCAAGACGCCGATGGCGGCAACATCGTCGCGCGAATCCAATGGAAGACGGCCGTCTTCTCGCGGGAGATAAAGTCTCTGCGTTCGGTCGGCACGGCACCGGCTTCCCTGATCTCGCGATCGTAGAGGGTCTCACTGGCAGCATCCCAATAAACGAGTCGAATCTCGGTGATGCCGTCGCGTTTGAGGCGCGTGATCGTGTTCGGCCCGATGTCAACGGTGTAACGCACGCGATTGCCGGTGAGAAAGCAGAATGGCGCAGAAAAACCCCACTCAGGGAAGATGTATGCCACGTTCGCCGGCGCCTGACGTGCCTCGATCGCGAGCTGCGTCAGCATGTCACTACTGCGCCCGCGCCCGCCTGTCGCAACCAGTTCCTCGTGAAAATCCACCTGCTGGGCAAGGTTTCCCGAAATGACCACTGCGATGGATGCCAAAACAACAATTCGCGCGCGCTGAACGGATGGATCGAAGAACGCCAACAGCCTGCGCAGGCTTAGTGCCAGCAGTAGATAGACGAACGGCACCAAGACACTGAAGTGGTGTACCC
>NZ_JBFUJE010000574.1:0-2333 GCF_056401535.1 Luteibacter sp. P4_E6
TACGCATCTATCGCCGAGGCCGAGAAGGAGCTGACCGACTTTCTGATCTACTACAACCTAGAACGGCAACACTCGCGACTAAACGACATCCCGCCAGTGCTCTTCGAGCAACTGGCGGCTCAGGCTCCTACACCGGTGTCCAGAAAAGCTTGACCACTGCAATTCATCGGCGAACCCTCAGCGGTGATATTGCGAACGAGGCATTGCGTCGCATCGTGCGGGCGTTCAACCGCCCGCACGATCACCACAAGGCATCATTCGCAACCTCGACAGCCTGAGGGTTCGCCGCTGAAGCGGCGCCTACAGAAAGCAGCCTGGTCGTTCATCAAACCTCGACTGACGAAGCGGCGTGGCGCCTGTGCCGCACGCAACCTCAAGGTCCAACCCGGCCGCGACTCCCGCGCGCAGCACGAGCGTCAGCGCACAACCCTCGCAAAAACCCACGTATTCACACTGCCGCAACACCCGTCTGCGTCACTGTGAATGCCTTCGCGTGCCCGGGTCCATTGGCACGATGCATACATCCGACCCGGCATGCTCGTACCAACTCCCGAGGAACACGAGTACATGTCGGCAAGCATGCGTGCGCCCCTTTGCATCTACTACCTGCACCCCCTGCTTGCAGGGCCGATGACCGCGTGGAACCCCTGGATCGAGCACGCGGCCTCGCTGGGCTTCCGCCAACTGCTGATCGCACCGCCTTTCGAGGCTTCGGCCTGCGGTGATGTTTTCGTGACGCGGGATTTCGACAGGCTCAACCCCGCGCTCGGCGCCGATGGCGACGCGACGACACGACTCGGTCAGATCGCCAAGGCCTGCCGGGCGCAGCATATGGAGCTTTGGCTCGACCTGCCGCTGGACGAACTGGCGTCGGATTCGGCAGTGCGCGGCGAGCACCCCGACTGGTTCCGCGGGATCGCGGCCGAACACGGCACGCCTGATCCGCGGTGGACACCCAGCGAAAGTGACAGCGCCCGCTGGCGCCTCAACGATCCCACCGTGGCCGCCGCTGCCACCCAATGGTGGATCGAGCGACTTCGGCGCTGGGCATCCGCGGGAGTGGCGGGCTTTCGTCTGATGCACCCCCAGCGACTCCCCGCGTCCCTGTGGAAGACGCTGATCGACGCCGTGCATCAGGAAGCGCCTGAGGCGGGTTTCCTGGCCTGGACCCCGGGCAGCACGCCGGATGACCTCGACGCGATGCGCGGCGCGGGCTTCGACGCCGTGGTCTCGTCGGCCGCCTGGTGGGACTTCAAGGCGGCCTGGTTCGCCGAGGAGGCTGTCAGGTTGCAGGCGATCGCCCCTTCGCTGGCCTGCACCGAGGAGCCGTTTGCCACTCGGCTGGGTGACGAACTGGGCGAAGAAAACCAGCTCGACCATGCGTATCGTCGCGCGATTGCCTTCGCAGCGACGGCGCCTGCTGGCTGGTTGATGCCGGTCGGCTTTGAATACGCCGCTCACGATGCACTCGATCCGCGACGGGGCAATGCCATCACTCCCGCCGAGCTGGCAGCAGGTGCCGTGCTGGACGTGACGGCGACCGTGAAAGCAGCGAATGCAGCGATCGGCGAACACCTCGGCGGTGTCCCCACCATCGTGACGCGCAAGGGTATCGCTGCGTTCCTCACTGTCGACGGCGCGGATCCCCGCACGGCTGACCGCGCCACCTTGACCCTGGTCAATGCCTCGCTCGATCGCGAAGCACCGCTCACGGCCGACGACGCCTTGATCGGCGACGCTTCCCACTTCGGTCCCTGGACCACCCCCGACGGCCGCAAGGTCTTCGATGAAGGCCATGGCGTCGTCCTGCATCCCGGTGCCGTCCTGACGTTGACGGCCGGTGCCGGCGTGCCGGTGAAACGCAAGATCGGTGCCTCCGCCCATAAGGATTTCATGCAGTCCGCCACCAAAGCCCCACGTATCGTTATCGAAGCCGTTCAGCCGACCGTGGACGGTGGCCGCTTTCCCGCCAAACGCATCGTCGGCCAGGCCGTCGATGTGACGGCCGACATCTTCGCGGACGGCCACGACGTCCTTGCCGCGCGTCTGCGCTACCGCGCGCTGGACGAAAAGGCCTGGCGCGAGGTCATGCTGGAGCCGGTGAATAACGACATTCACACGGCGCGGTTCACACCAACGCGCATGGGCCGCTATGAGTTCCAGATCGAAGCCTGGCGCGATCCCTTCGCCAGCTATCGCCACGAGCTCGAGGTGAAGCACCAAGCCCACGTGCCTGTTGCGCTCGAGCTGGAGGAGGGCAGGCTACTCGTCGAGGCGCGTGCGAAGGATGCTTCGGGCGCGAAGGCGAAGGGTCTGCGTTCCCTTGCCACGGC
>NZ_JBFUJE010000575.1:0-2332 GCF_056401535.1 Luteibacter sp. P4_E6
GTTCTGCATCGAATACACGGCCGAAACGCCAAAGAAACGGTCGGGGTTACGCGGGAAGCCATGCTCCTGGCGGAGCTTCTTCCGGATCATGCTGAGCATGGCGTCGTGTTCGGTGCGCGAGAGATCGCGAACCCGGATGAGGGTCGGATCGGTGCGTCCGCCGGCGGCGCCCACGGTGACCAGGGGCACCTTGCGCCGACGACACCAGACAACGGTCTCCAGCTTGACTTTGAGCGCATCGCAGGCGTCGATGACCACGTCGTACTTGCGGTCGAGGAGTTCGTCGAGCGTGGATGGCGTGAGGAACCGCTCCATGGCCTCGAGCCGGATGGTCGGGCTGATGGCGTGCGCCCGCTCGGCGACCACGCCGACCTTGGGCTTGCCGTACTGGCCATCCAGGGCGTGCATCTGCCGGTTGGTGTTGGAGAGGCAGACATCGTCGCCGTCGATCAGCGTAAGCCTGCCGATGCCACTGCGAGCCAGCGCTTCGGCGGCCCACGAGCCGACGCCACCCACGCCGATGACGCACACATGCGCGTTGGCGAGGCGGTCCAGGGTGCCGCGGCCATAGAGCCGCTCGATGCCGGCGAAACGTTCGGCCTGGGCCGTACTCACGGGTGTCCCGGTCTGCGGTAATGTGCTCATTGTCTCATATTGAAAGAATGGAACCGTCCGTTATGCTGACGGTCCGGAAAGCCATGGATCATCGATGCGCGCGCTGCTTCTCGTCGTCCTGGGACTGGCCGTAGGTGCCATGGGCGCCACCTTTGCCCTGTCGGCCCTTCGTCAGGGCACACCGTTCCACAGTGGGGTGATGGCCGTCATGCAGCACCACATGGGCGTACTGCGGGGCAACGTGCGGGCGAAACAGTGCGATGCCAAGGGCAGCGCCGACCATCTGTCTCGCATGCGCGAGACGGCCGGTGATATTCGCCAGGCCTTCCCGGACATGGAACCCGCGTTCTTCCAGGCCGACGACGGCCTGCTTAAAGCCCTCGACGGTGCCGTCGCCGCCGCGCCTGGCACCTGCGAGGCCCTCGTCGCTGCCTTGAAACCCGTGGGGGACGCCTGCCAGTCCTGCCACCAGCAATTTCGCTGAGATGACGGGAACCCCTCCCGAGAGGCCCGCTGGCTTCATACGCATGCAGTGGTGGCTGCTGGTGCGCGCCATGGCGCGCTTCGAAACCACCATGTTCCTGCGCACGCGCTATTCGCAGCCCAAGATGGTCGCGATCGGCGTGGTCGGCAGCTTCTGCCTTGCCGTCTATTACCCGGTCTGGGCCTATCTCTTCCCGCAGCCGTACGAAAACCTGCCGATGCGCCTGGTCTGCAGCGCCACGTTCATCCCGCTGGCCTTGCTGCCCTGGTGGCCGCGCCGACTACGCACGCACCTGCCGACCTATTGGTACTTCGCCATGACGGTGGCGATGCCCTTCTTCGTTGGCTATATGACCCTGCGCAACGCCACGCCAGCGTGGTTGATGACCCACCTCGCCTGCGTGATGTTGCTGATGATGCTGTTCGACATCGTCAGTTTTCTGCTTGTTTTCAGCATCGGAAGCCTGCTCGCCGGCCTGGTCTTCGTGCTTTCCCCCGAGGCGCAYCTGCACACGCAGACGATGCTCGAGTACCTGCCCCTGCTGTTATTCGGCATGGTCGGAGGCGCCACCTGCACGGTCTCCTCGACGATGGCCGAACAGTCGCGCATCGAAGCGCTGACCGCCGCCTCGAACAACATCGCCCACGAACTGCGCACGCCGCTCGGCTCACTGCGCATCGCCGCGCGCGCCGTCGCCCGCTTCATGCCCGACCTCATCCGCAGCCATCGCCTGGCCGAGGGCGAGGGCCTGCCCGTTCCGGAACTGCGCGCTCAAAACCTGCATGCGCTGGAGCGCAGCATCGGCGTCATGGAGCGCGAGGTGACCTACGCGAACACGATCATCGACATGCTGCTGCTCTCCGCCCGACCGATCGGTGAGGTGCCACTGATTCCCCTCACCGCCCGCGAATGCGTGGAGCAAGCCTTGCGCCGCTTCCCGTATGGCTCGCGCGCGGAACGCGAGCGGATCACCCTGTCACCCACGGGCGACTTTCGGCTCCTCGGCGAGGAGAGCCTGGTGGTCCACGTACTGTTCAATTTGCTGCGCAATGCACTTTTTCATACCGATCGGGCGGGCAAGGGCGAGATCGGCGTGTTCATCGAGCCCGGCGAGCGGGCCAGCCGCATCCGTGTCCATGACACGGGTCCGGGCATCCCGCCGGACGTCGTTCCCCGTATTTTCAACCGCTTCTACTCGTATTCGAGCGATAGCCCGGGAACCGGGTCGATCAC
>NZ_JBFUJE010000576.1:0-2325 GCF_056401535.1 Luteibacter sp. P4_E6
CAACGACAACGGCATGCTCCTGATTCGACACCAGCCGGTGGCATATGGAAGGTCATTGACTTCGACGGTAAGAGTCACGTGTTCACGACCGACCTTTCGTTCCTCTACTTCTTCTACCTTGAGGGGGACCAGGAGTTCGTTTCGATAACTCATGAGTTGCTTCCAACATTGGTGAGCGCTTGCCCAGGGCTCACCCTTAACTACAAAGCGGCAGCACTTGCTGAAATGGTCGATGGAACTAAGCAGCTCCAGCTTCTTACTAATGGAAAAAATACCGAATCGGATCCCGATAAGAGCGAAGTGAGCCTTCTCTCTGAGGTCGTCGGAGGAACCGTCCGCTGTATAAAATCCGCCGAGGTCGTTCGACACACTGTTCGGACGCAAAATTGGATTCGACTCCTTTCGCTCTGGAACCGTTGCAATCAGTTGCCCGTCGTTTTGGTGATCGACACCGTCGTGCGTTTGGTTCAAAGAGCACGACGACTTCAAGTTTCGCAGGTCTTCCTCGCTCTCGAAGGCACTGACCGCGCGCTAATCGCAGCAGCAATCGCAATCTCGCTCAGGCGTCGACGCCTGAACTCTGATCTGGACGATCATCATTGGGGGCTCCATAGCATCTTGGAGGCGCCGAGCCATGAGTAGGCAGACTCGCGTCACCATGCCGCTAGCGCTCCGAGACACGTCGCAGTGGTTCCCGCTGCTCTTGGAGGGGTTGAGCGACGCCAAACGATCCCAGGTCTTAGTCCGCCAGGCCGTTCTCACAGAATATCTGAGAGGCGGCCCTGTCGATGCTTGCATTCGGGATGCCAAGTATTCACGGGAGCAGTTGCTTCGTGATCTGAACCGTTGCCTTGCCGCGTATCCAGACGGATCAATGGCTGGATGGCGTGGTCTCTCGTGCGCGATGCGCCGTCCGTATCGGCGCAAGAAGAGCGAGTCGATCAGTCTCGGGTCGCGCGGAAAGGTCGGCATGCTTGCGCAGTTCTTCGCGGCGAACCCGGACATTAAGGACAGATTAGACAGTTACATTCTCACCAGGAAAAGAGACAACGGCGCTCCGGATCGATTTGTTCAGTACGTCGCTGCGCACGGCTATTTCATTCGTATGGCACATCACGTTGATCCCTGTAAAGAGCGGTGGCCCTTTACAACAGCTACGCAAGCTCGATCAACGATCGATCGCTATGTAAAAACGATGCTCGATAGGTTCTACGACGTCATCGTTGAGAGCCAGTACGGATCCATCGCGCAGGCGAAAGCAGCTACAGGACGCGGGATTCCATCGATCATTCAGTTCAGTCGACCATATGACTGCGTTGAGATGGACGAGCATACCCTCGATTGTATCTCTGCGATCGGACTCGACACGCCCGAAGGAATTGTGTGGACGCCCGTCGAACGCGTCGATGTGATTGCGCTTGCAGACCGCGCGTCGAAAGGCAGCATTCTTGGCTTCTTGGTAGTGATTACGACGGTCGGATCYGATCAAATACTACGAGCCGTGCACTTGGGAGTAACCCCCTGGAAGAGTCGGCCTACGGAATTCATTCGCTTACCCGACGCGGGCTTTCCGTCAGAAGAGATAGAAGAACTCGCAGGTTTGGGCTTTGCTGTCCTCATGCTTGACAATGCACTTTCTCACCTCGCGTACGAGGTAGCCGACCGAATAATGGATACGGTTGGCTGTGTGATCAACTTCGGAAAGCCTCGTGATTTCGAACGTCGAGCGACGATAGAGGGTGCGTTTAAACGCCTAGAAGAACGTGGCTTCAAGCGCGTGGTCTCGTCTACGGGAGGAAGTGGAACCCCTAAACGTAGGGCCGACCCGGCAGGCCAAGCAAAGAAATACAGAGTGACATTGGTAGACATATGCGACCTAGTTCAGGAAGCGCTAGCCGAATGCAACGGAGTGGTTGCGGATGGTCTGTTCGGCCAGACGCGTAACGCGTGGCTACGACGAGTTGCCACAGATCAACATATCGGCTTCATCCCGCCACGGATGCCCCTCCAGTCGAATACGGGAGTATCACTAAACATCAAAATTCGCAAAGCAAGAGTATGCGGCTCGCGGCAGAGTGGCGAACGCCCGTACATAAACTACAGCGGCGCTCGATACCGTAATCCGGAGCTTAGCACTAGGCATGATCTGATCGACAAGTATGTATTTCTTCATATCGACGTTGACGATATATCGGTAGTCGATGCTTTCGTTGAGGGAAACGCACAGCCGCTTGGGCCCTTGGATGCGCAGCATCAGTGGAATGGATGGCCTCACTCTTTGGAGGCGCGGCAAACGATCCGGCGCGCCATCAGCGAGGGCAGGAT
>NZ_JBFUJE010000577.1:0-2325 GCF_056401535.1 Luteibacter sp. P4_E6
CCATCACATCGTCGTTGAACTTGAAGCTCGGATTGAACAGGAACGTGGTCGGCGTGTCCTTGCTTTGCGTGGTGAAACCGATATCCCCGACCAGCAGCCCGGAGCCTGTCTGCGTGAATGTCGTCTTGTCCTTGCTATAGCGCCCACCCACCAGGATGCTTAGCTGTGATGTCACGTGCCAGGTCAGGTCCGCGTAGCCAGCCCATTCCTTGAAGATGCCCGGCCCCACGTTGATCGCGCCTAGCGGTGGCAGATCAAGCGGCCCCCCTGTACTTGCGTCGAAACCATTCACCAGCTGCTGGTTCGTCGTGCTCTCACGCGTGTAAAACACACCGACACGCCATTCCAGCATCTGGTCTTCAGGCGACTGCAGGCGAAGGTCTTCGGTGAATTTGCCCAGAGTGATCGGATCAGTGATGGAGTAGCCACCGTTATCCAGTCCGAACGAAGGATTGAGAACCGGCCCGTAGGCAGCAGTGACATCCTGATCCGTGTTGACCTTCTGCGTGCTGTAACTGGACGACGACACCAGCTTCGCCCAACCGAAGTCGGCGTTGACCGACGCGTCGTACAGGCGGTACTTGATCTTGAACAGGCCCGTGTCTGCGGCCCTGCTCTGCTTCTGGTAACCGTAGAGCGGCTTCAACGTGAGGGGATCCACCTCTACACCCGTGTTGGCGAGCCCATCGCTGCTGAGGTTCTGGGCCAGCGCGGACAGGCTGACCGATACCTTGCTGCTCGGCGTCCAGAGCATCTCTGCGCGACCACCGCGAACCGTCGCCTCATTGACGTCCGACTTTCCGGTGAAGACGTTATCGATGTAACCGGGATCTTTTCGGTCGTACGCGTTGATGCGAAGTGCCAGGGTGTCCGCGATCAGCGGCAGGTTGACCATGGCGCGTTCGTTGAAGCCGCTGCCACCGCCCTTCACGCTGCTGTACCCCGTCGACAGATAACCGAACGCGCGCGTGGCGTCCGGCTTGGCCGTGACGAACTTGACCAGTCCACCGAGTGAGTTCGCACCGTAGAGGGTGCCTTGCGGACCGCGCAGTACCTCGATGCGTTCGAGGTCCGCGGGATCCAGATCCGGCGTAAGCAGGCCACCACCGGCGTATACGGTACTGGAGCCGTATGGCGCGTCATTGATATAGGTACTGACCGCGGAGTTCGCCTGCCCGCTGCCGGAGGTGATACCGCGCAGCACGAGCTGCGTCTGGCCTTCAGAGGTCGAAATAAGATTCAGGCCGGGGACCTGCGTCGCGTAGTCGGCGAAGCTGTTCGCGCCTGCCCGCTTGAGGTCATCCCCCGAGACGGCCGAGACGGCCATCGGTACATCCTGCAACTTCTCGGTGCGCTTGTTGGCGGTGACCACGACGGCCGGCAGGTCTGCCGCTTGCTTGCGTTGCGTTTCCGCCTTCTGATCCTGGGGGTCGTCGGCGCCGAGTGCGACGCCACTTGCGCCGATCAAAGCGGCGGCGATGGCCGCGCAGACGGCACGCCGACGGTGCTGGAAGTAGCGATGCTGCATGACGTCCCCCGTGATAAGCGAATGGCTTGCCCCGGGCTCATTGTTAGCTCGTTATCATTCGTGTGTCAATGGTATCGAACTATCTTGATCTGTCGCTACGCTCTCCGATACGCGGCTAACCTATAACCGTCCCGTTTCGAACGATCTCTCCCAGCCATCGGCGCTCACCACGCGACCTGCTTCAAAGGTGAACTCCACTCGGGAAACGGTCTTGCCTCGGCTATCGATGAACTCGACGACAACCTTGCGCTGCGAGCAGGGATCTGCCGGTATGTCCATATAGTCCCAACCAAGAAAGCGATAGGTGTCCGCCTTCATCGCTCGCGCAAGCGCACGAGCACCATCGACGCCCGTTCCCAAGGGACGGCCTACGTCGCCTGCGCCAAGGTTGAAACTCGCGGATGGGGCGATCAGCGCCCCTAGCCCGTCATCCGAGCGTGCTGCCAGCCTGACCACTTCAACGGCACGAAGGCTAAGGAACCGCTCAAGTTCACGTGAGCCCGAGATCTCTGGCCGAACGCATACGGAAGGCTCTGCGAATGTGGGGCCTGCAGCCAGGACCAGACCAAGGCAAACCAACCATCGACGCATTTTCATTGACATAGGTAGTAGGCTCGATAATCGCCGCTTTCCACGCTAACGGCCCGGACCTTTCCGCGCGCGTCGCGATGAAACTCAAGCTGCATGAGAGGCATGGCGTCGGAATCCGGATCGACGAAGCGTGTCGGCGACAGGGCCTGTAGCTGGTGCACGTTATCGTCGCCCGGCACTCGCATCGATGCCTTGCCGTGGGACAT
>NZ_JBFUJE010000578.1:0-2322 GCF_056401535.1 Luteibacter sp. P4_E6
AGGTGGCAAGCAGCGCCACGCCGGTCGTGATGATGGAGGAGCGGTCACCGATGACGGTGCTCAGGCGCGTGGACGCACCAGTCAAACGCGCCTCGACCTGGTCTTCCATGTCTTCCAGCACACCGTCGCTGTGGACCGCCAGCGCTTCGACCTGGGGGTCACGATGGATCGCGCGGGCGAAGGAGTGGTGGAACTCGTCGTCGGCACGAAAGCGCCTGCGGACTCGCCGGACAATGACGTCTGCAAGCATGTTCCCCAGACCGGACATGATCGCGACCGCACCCGCGAGGACTGCGACGAAATCTACCTTCGTTCCGAGCGCTTCCAACGAACCTGTCCGGACAACAAACAGGCACGCCAGCAATGAGATGCTGGCCAGAAAAACGGGCGCAAGCCGACGCTCAAGCCGGCCAACGGCAAGGTCGGTATCGGTCGGGTTGAGGTCCGGATCGTAGACGGACGCGTCCGCGAGCTTGCGAAGAACCTGCTGTGTCTCGGTCATGAAGCCCCCCGTGTTTCATCTGGTTTGAATCCGCGCCCGACACTCATGCCGGTGACCCACAGCCTGCCCGTGTCTCATCTCACCGGTTGCGACCGCTGCCCTGCCCTCCACAGTCACCGGCCTGGATCCCACGCGAACCGTCCTCACCTCATGCGGCGGATGCGTTGGCGGCCATTGAGGCGTGTCGCCAGTAATTGCCGCAGCCAAGGAAGGACATCCCGTTGTCATCGCGCGCCCTTCGCACCAGCATGACCTCACCGCAGTCCTTGCACAGGGAAAAAGTCCCACCGTTGACCCGGACTTCACCCCCGCGCCAGGCCTTCATCAGTTCGGGAACATAGCGGGACGGGTGCTTCTCCTGGACAAGCATCGCCACCCGGTGTTTGGCCCGGGTCAGCGCGACGTACAGAAGCCGACGGTCTTCAGCGTCTTCGACCGCTTCCCGGGCGGGCAGGAACATGTCCCCGAGGGGATCCTGGTATCGCTCCGATGGAAAACAGCCGTAGTGGTGACCGATGCTGTACAGGCCAACGAGCAGGACGTAGTCCGCCTGCATGCCCTTGGAACTGTGCATGGTCGAGAACATCGAGCGGAAACCGACTGGCGGGTCAATGCGGTCGGCCCATGCGGCGTCGAGCTCGGCCATGGCCTCCTTGTTGAACCCCTGGGTGTGGTCCAGGCCATACCGGGAAAGGATGAACACCCGGGGCTTGTCCGGACCCGTGTGCGCGGCGACCCATCCATCAAGCACGGTGTCGATAATCTCCCGCATGTCATCGACGCCCTTGAACGGCTGGATGTCGAGGATACCGTCCCTGCGCTGGTCGTCGGCGACGACGGTCTTTTTCATCTGCGTGTCGTTGGCCAGCACAAACCGGCCAGCGATGTCGGCAATGCCCTGGTTGGTGCGGAAGGTTTTCTCCAGCCTGCACTCGGCGTACGCCTCTTCCAGTAAGCCGAACGAGTGGGCAAATCGCGTGAAGAAGCGCAAGTCCGACCCCGAGAAGCGGTTGATGGCCTGCCAGTCATCCCCGACAGCCAGCAGACGCGGCGCCTTGGGGCCGGCAAGCACGCGGCGCACCATCTCGCCCCGGCCCGGCGCCGTGTCCTGGAACTCGTCAACAATGACCCGGCTGTAGGGCAACTTGCCCGCATGGTCACCCAGGTGATTGAGCGCACGGCGAATCATGTCTTCAAAGTCGACACCCGTCCGCGCCTTGATGATGTCGTTGACCGCTTCGGCGATGGTCCAGCATGTTTCGGCAAACAACACGGCACGCACGCCATCAGGCATGCGGCGCGCCCGGCCCAGCACTTCGTTGTGCGTAAAGCCGTTGCCCCGGATTTGTTTGACCGCCGCTTCGACCAGGTCGTCTTTGACTTCGATGCCAATATGGTCCAGCTGCTTGCGTATGACCTCGGTCGAACGGGGCTCAATTGCGACGCCCGCGCTGCGAAGGGCACCTTCGAGTTTTTCGAACAAGGTGCCGTCCGTCCAGTCCGCGCTGGTGGTCCAGAAATGGCGGGCGTCGATCCCGCCAAGAACGGCCTGCTTGTCTTTCGCCTCCCGGGAATAACGTTCCGGGGCATCGAAGAAGGCCGGCGCCTCTCCCTTGGCATTGACCCCGAAATGCTCGTGGACGATGCGAACAGGATGCCCCCCGTCGCTGACGCGGTAGTTGAAGTCCGGCAGCCATGTCCGCCCCGGGCACAAAATGGCAGCGCCTTCTGCAAAAGGCTCTTCGTAGTCAAACTTGACCCCCATGACGTAAAGCCAGTTGGAGATGGCCGCTTCCTGCAGCGAGCGGACGGGCCTTGGC
>NZ_JBFUJE010000579.1:0-2318 GCF_056401535.1 Luteibacter sp. P4_E6
GCTCATGGGCGAGGCAGTGGAACCGCGCCGCGACTTCATCGAAGCGAATGCGCTGAAGGTGGCCAACCTCGACATCTAACGTCGACGCGCTACCGCACGTTAGTGCACAAAAAAGAGCACCCGGTTGCAACCTGCACCGGGTGCTTTTTTGTTCCATACGCCCGCGAATTGAACGTCCTGATGCTTGCGCCCAACCTCCGATAAGGTGGGCTGAAAACGACGTTTTCAAGGGCCAAAAGTTGGCCTAATTTCGTAAGCGCCAACATTCATATAACAAGTCATTGTTTTGACTCCACATTTTTGTGGCACTGCGACTTGTTCTTAGGAATAGAATCAGGTTAACCTCTGTAGTCCCCCGGAGCACGTCACTGTGCGACGACTCCTTCAACCGAGGTCAGTCAATGAAACAGGGTTCCTTGATCAAGATGGTGCTCGCATCCGCGATCGCCCTTTCCCTTGCCAGTGGTGCTGTCGTTGCCAAAGACGCCGCTCCCAAGGATAAGAAAGAAGCGCTGTATCCGAATGCGACCCGGACGGAACCCAAGCTCGACCTGAAGAGCGACAAGGACCAGAAGGCCCTGAACGAAGGTCTCGACGCTGCCAACAACGGCGACAAGGAAAAGGCGCAGCAGATCCTGCAGCCGCTGGCCGACGGTTCGGGCACGAGCAGCAAGTACGCGCAGGCGCTCGCCCTTCAGGGCCTCGCCAACATGAAATACAATGACGGCGACATCAAGGGCGCGATCACCACGCTCAAGCAGGCGCTGGACATCGGCGTGATGCCGAACGACACGTACTTCCAGCTGAAGTACATGTACACCCAGTTCCTCGTTGCCGACGAGCAGTACGCTCCGGCCCTGCAGTCGCTGCATGAGTGGCGCGACCAGGGTAAGAAGGAAACCGCCGACTCCTACGGTCTCGAAGGCAATATCGACTACCGTCTCGAGAAGTATCCGGAAGCGATCGCCGCCATCACCAAGGCGCAGTCGATGCCGGACGCGAAGCCGCAGGCTTCCTGGACCCAGATCCTCGCCGCCAGCTACGCCGAGACCGGCCAGGGCGACAAGGCTGCTGATCTCGCGTCGGCTGAGCTGGCGAAGAACCCGAACGACCCGACCGCCATGCAGAACGCCGCTTCCTCGCTGATCCAGGCGCAGAAGTATCCGGAAGCCATCGCGCTGCTCGAGAAAGGCCGCGCTGCCGGTGCGTTCCACAATGACGAGAACGGCGGCAAGCTCTATGTGAACCTCGCCAAGGTCTACCTGATCGACGGCCAGGAACATACCGAGCGCCAGGACGGTAACGCGAAGAAGGCAGAGGCCGTGCTCGCGGACGGTCTGGCCAAGGGCGCGATCAAGCCCTCCGCCGAGGTCTACAAGCTCCAGGGCGACGCCGCTATCACCGGTGGCGACGAGAGCGGTGCTCTCGCTGCGTACCAGAAGGCCGCCCCGCTCGCGACGGATGGTTCCGTCTCGCTGAGCGTGGCTCGCCTCCAGCTCCAGAAGAATCAATACGCCGCCGCTGAAAAGTCGGCGACGGATGCCATCAGCAAGGGCGTTCAGCATAAAGGCACTGCCTATATGGTGCGCGCGGAAGCCAAGCGTGGTCAGAAGAACAAGCAGGGTGCGATCGCGGACATGAAGCTCGCGGCTCAGGATCCTGAAACGTCTGCCAAGGCCAACGCCTGGTTGAGCAAGGCAGAGAACACTAAGTAAGCCTTTGTAAAGTACCAGAAGGGATGGTTTGGCACTGCCACGATTCTTCCCTTCAGGTGCTATACAAATGCCATATGCTGGTGTAATTTGCTTATCTTTCCGCTTGCAGAAACCAGCGTTTTCGGCATCTCAATCGCCGAACGCCGGAAGAGCAGTGCGGGTTCACTTCCGCTTGATTAGCTCTTGATAGTGACTGATGGCCTCAAGTAACGAATCAACCGGCCAAGCGCCGTTTAGTTGGGGGCGCACCAGCGCGTTGGCAGTCGCCATCGCTCTGCACTCGTTCGCCTTCCTGCTGCTGGTTGCGCCTATGGCGCCACCGAAGTCGCAGGAAAAGCAGAAAGAGAAGGTAGTTCAGGTCGACTTTATTGAACCGCCGCCGCCTCCCCCGCCTCCCCCGCCGCCGCCGCCGGAGCCCCCGAAGCAGCCGCCGCCGAAAATCGTGCAGATATCGAAGCCGCCCCCGACACCTCCGCCGCCGGCTCCGCCGCCGCCGGCAGTTGACGAGGCGAGTTCGAACCCCGTTCCGGCTCCGCCGCCGGCGCCTCCCGCGCCGCCTGCACCGCCGGCGGATATCGCGCCGAGTGAAAATCGGTCGTACCG
>NZ_JBFUJE010000580.1:0-2317 GCF_056401535.1 Luteibacter sp. P4_E6
GCCATGATGCGTCTCCATCACGCCGGCCACGGTGCGCAGCATCAGCACCGCCTTCGCCTCGTCGGGCTCGCCGACCTGCACGGTCTGGAAGCGCCGGGTGAGCGCAGGATCCTTCTCGATGTGCTTCTTGTATTCGGCCCAGGTGGTGGCGCCGATCGTACGCAGCGTGCCGCGCGCGAGGGTGGGCTTCAGCAGGTTGGCGGCATCGCCCGTGCCAGCTGTGCCACCGGCCCCGACCAGCGTGTGCGCCTCGTCGATGAACAGGATGACCGGCGTCGCCGACGCCTGCACCTCGTCGACCACCTGGCGCAGGCGGCTCTCGAATTCACCCTTCATGCTCGCGCCGGCCTGCAGCAGGCCAACGTCCAGCACGCGTAGTTCCACCTCGCGCAGTGCTGGTGGCACATCACCGGCGACGATGCGCTGTGCGAGACCTTCGGCGATCGCGGTCTTGCCGACGCCGGCCTCGCCCACCAGCATGGGGTTGTTCTGCCGGCGACGCATGAGGATGTCGACGACCTGGCGGATCTCGTCGTCGCGACCGACGACGGGATCGATCTTTCCCTCCCGTGCCTGCGCAGTGAGGTCCACGGTGTAACGCTGCAGCCCCTCCCGCTTACCCAACTGCGCCGGTGCGGGCGAATCGAATCCGGGCCCGGCAGCATTACCCATGCGGAAGCCATCGGATGCAGCGAGGCGCTCCTCTGGTGATCCCGCGATCATGCCGGGAAGCTCTTCGATGAGTCCCTCCGCGCGGAGGCTCGCGAACTCGTTCGAAATCCCTACCAGGACGTGGCGCAGGCGACGCGTGCGTACGATGCCGGCGAGAAGGTAACCCGTGCGCACCTGTGCCTCGCCGAAACTCAGCGTGGCGTACACCCAGCCGCGCTCCACGGCCTCCTCGATATCAGCGGAAAGATCGCTGACCGCGGAAGCACCACCGGGCAGCCGTTCCAGCGCATCGCTTACGTCGCGCGCGAGGCGCGAAGGGTCGATCCCCACGTGGCGGACGATGCGGTGCAGATCGGAATCACCCATCTGCAGGATCTGCTGCAGCCAGTGCACCAGTTCGACCTCGCGATGTCCGCGCAGGCGACAGGCGACGGTGGCGCCCTCGATGGCTTTATAGGCCACGGTGTTGAGCTTACCGAACAGGGCGGTACGGCTGATATCGGTCACGATGACGTCCTCGATCGATTCGGAAGGGAAAGGGGTTGCAGGACGAGGTCGTCGGCGTCTCCCGGGCCGCCGTAACGGCCCATCCACGCGGACAGGCCCATGCGGCTGCCGCGTCCCAGGTGCGTGAGAGGCACCTCGTCGCGGCGCAGCACCAGTTGAACGTCCCAGTCGAGCCCGTCGCCGACGTAGAAGCGCACAGCGGCGAGCAACTCAGCGAGGGCTTCTCCGCCGGGCAGGAAGCGCCGGTAATCAGCAAACGCCATCGGCCCCAGCCGGATACGAAAGCGGTGCTGCGCGGCGCGCACGGCGGCGCCGAGCACCGACGTCGTGCCCAGGCCCGCCATGGCGGCACCCATGCGCAGCCGCCCGTCGTCAGGCAGGGTCAGCCACGTCACCGCGAATTCTTCAAGATTCACGGGCACGTCGAAGAAGGCAGCAAGCAGGGCCACGAGGCCTTCGGCATTCCTCGCCTGGGCGACGAGGCGCCCGGCCATGTATCGGCGGAACCGGTCCGGTAGTGCGTCGCGTCCAGCCAGCGACGGACTGTCGATACCCACCAGCGCGCCGAGGAAGTGCGCGAAGGCATCGTCCCCGGGTCGATCCATCTGCACCGTCGGTTGCGCGTCGGCCCACGCCCGATAAAACAGGCTGAGCATGCGGTGATGGAACACATCGGCGAAGGCGGTGAACGTGCCGTCGCGCGCCAGTCGCTCACGCTCCAGGGTGTATTCGGTGAGGTGCAAGGGCAAGGCGCCGTTGGGACCCCACAGGCCCAGCATCAGGCTGTGGATTCGCGGCGGTCGTTCACCATCGGTCTCGACGCGATCGATCGTTCGCGCGGCAAACCCGAGCGACGGCGTGTGCGCGAGGCGCACAGCGTCGTCCGCCGGACGCACGGAATGGCCGAGCCTTGGATGGTCGGCATAGACGCACTCAACCCGCCGCAACGCCTCGAACCAGTCGAACGACGACGGGTCGGCACGCAGCGCGTCGAGCAGCCCTAAAGAATCGGGCGCGTGCCGGAGCGAGCCGTCCACCGTGCTACCTCGTTGCGTTCATGGGTATGCAGCACGGTCTCGGTGAAGGAGTTCAACGAAACGTACCGGGCGAAGAAGTTCTGCATGACCGAGCCGAACAG
>NZ_JBFUJE010000581.1:0-2312 GCF_056401535.1 Luteibacter sp. P4_E6
GAATGACACGGTAGTGGCCTTCCCTTAGGTCGTCGACTTTTTCAGAATCCTTCCATATCGATTCGTGCGTTCTGCTCGTAACGTCAACTGAGACGTGTTTCCGGCGCCGCCGCGGAACACCCATCAAGACGTGGGGAACGCGATGTACTCGGACTACGAAAAAAAAGTAAACAATAGCCGTCGCCGCCTGCTGCGCAATACGCGAATCGCCTGTTTCGTCGGCGCCTCGCTATTGCACTTTGTGGCGTCGACGATGTTGCTGGCGTTTCAGACCTCGTGTGCCTATCCGAGGTGCGTCGACGGCATCGCCTTCGAGGTCTTCCGTGGGGTGATGCATGTACCGTTGTTCGTTACGCCGTGGCTCGGGCTTCCGTCGCCCGATCTCGACTACGTTCCGGATCCGATGCTGTCCGTTCTTCTTGTCGTGAACGCCGTCACAGCCGTCGCGCTTTACTGGGGCCTGGCGACCGTCGGACATCGCGTTTACCGCTACTGGAGGGCTCGCCAGTGGGAGAAGCTGGTAGCCGCTCAGCGCGCGCGGTGAGGGCGGTCGGCAGCCAGGACGCATGGCGCGCCCTGGCATACGAGGGGGATCAATCGATCCCGAGCTTCTTCAACTTATAGCGCAACGCCCGGAAGGTAATCCCGAGCTTCTTTGCCGTCGCGGTCTTGTTGTAACGCGACTCTTCCAGCGCCTTGATGATCGTGTCGCGCTCGATGTTGGAGATGTAGTCTTCCAGCGAGCCGTCAGTCGCAGCATCGCGAGGCGCCGGTGCGCCAGCGTTCGCGGGGGCCGCGTCTGGCACGCCCGGCAAGGCCGCCGCCGGGACCGCAGACGCGCTGCGTTGCGGCAGCATCAGGTCCTCGGCTTCGATCGTGTCGCCTTCGCACATGGCCATGGCGCGTTCGAGAATGTTCTCCAGTTCACGCACATTGCCGGGGAACTGATAGGCCTCGAGCGCGGCAAGTGCATCGGCGCGTAAGCGGCCCGGCGCGCCGCCGGATTCCGTAGCGAGCTGGCGCAGGATGAACTCGGCGAGCGCAGGCACGTCACCTCGGCGTTCGCGCAGCGGCGGTACGCGCAGCTCGATCACGTTGATGCGGTAGAAAAGATCCTGTCGGAACAGCCCTTCCTCGACCAACGCAGCGAGATTCTTATGCGTAGCGGAGAGAATCCGCACGTCGACGGGGATCTCGTCGCGTCCGCCGATCGGGCGGACAGCCTTTTCCTGGATCGCGCGCAGCAGCTTCACCTGCATGTGCAGCGGCAGCTCGGCCACTTCATCGAGGAACAGCGTGCCGCCCTGGGCAGCCTGGAACAGGCCTTCCTTGTCCGCATGGGCACCGGTGAAGCTACCCTTGCGGTGACCGAAGAATTCACTCTCCATGAGCTCGGAGGGAATCGCGCCGCAGTTCACGGGCACGAAAGCACCCGGCGCGCGCGGTCCCAGCTCGTGGATGAGGCGGGCGACCAGTTCCTTGCCGACGCCCGATTCGCCACCGATGTACACCGGGGCCTGGTTACGGGCGAGCTTGGCGATCTTCGAGCGCACTTCAGCCATGGCCGGCGAGTCGCCGATCAGGCGGTCTGCGCCCGGGATACCCTTATTGCCCGCTTCGGCCTTACGTTCTTCCGAGAGCTTGAGGGCGGTCCGAACCAGACGGCGCAGCAGGTGGATATCCACCGGCTTGGACACGAAGTCGAAGGCGCCCGCCTTCAGGGCGTTCACGGCTGCATCCACGTTGCCATAGGCAGTAATCATCGCCACCGGCATGTCCGGGTGGTTGGCCGCGATCAGCTCGATGATTTCCTGGCCGCTGCCGTCGGGCAGCCGCATGTCGGTGAAACACAGGTCGTAACGGCGATTGGCGAGTGCGCTCCGCGCTTCGTTGACGCTCCCCACAGCGTCGACGTCGAGTTCCATTCGACCGAGGGTGATGGTCAGCAACTCGCGGATGTCCCGCTCGTCGTCGATGACCAGAACGGTCTGCTTGCTCATTGGGTCCGAAGGCTTCGGTGAATGTTCCCAATGTAACCGCCTGAGCGGCGGGAGCAAAGGGCGCTGTTCACGCGCGGGCTGCCACGGGGGCTGCCGAGGTACTGCGTGCAGGTGGCGTGAGACTGATCCGGAAGCAACTGCCGCCGCCCGCCACGCGTACGTATTCGAGGGCTGCCTGGTTGGCTTCGGTCATCTGCCGGGCCAGGTAAAGGCCCAGTCCGGTGCCGTATTCGTGCGTCGTGAAGAACGGCTCGAAGATCTGTGCGGCCACCTTGGGCGGGATGCCCGGGCCGCGATCGATCACCTCGAGGA
>NZ_JBFUJE010000582.1:0-2309 GCF_056401535.1 Luteibacter sp. P4_E6
GCGTCTACCTGAGCGCAACCTCGCCTTCACATATGCGAAATTGCGGCCTACGAATTGTCTCAATGTGGCTACACGCTGGTATCATTTCAATGACACTTTTATTAACGCGGGTACGGTAATGCGGGCAGAGTCCGGCGCAATGGCGCCACTGATTGCAATAATCGGTAGCGATGGTTCCGGAAAGTCCACGGTCGGCGACCATATCCTCGAGTGGATCGGCCGCTATGGACCGGCGGGGCGGGCCCATCTGGGCAAGCAGTCAGGCAATGTGGGCCGCGCTATCGGCCAGCTGCCGCTCATCGGCGGCGTCATGGACCGGGCGATCCATCGCAAGGCCGACGACGTGAATCGTCGTCTCAAGGAAGACAAGCAGCCGACCCTCCTGCCGGCCCTGGTCATCACCGCGTTCACGCTGCGACGGAAGCGCCGCTTCAAGCGGATGCTCGCCATGCGCAAGCAGGGACTCATCGTGGTCACCGATCGCTTCCCGCAGGTCTCGGTTCCGGGTGCCTACGATGGCCCGGGCTTCCCGGACAGTCCGGGAGGATCCAAGCTCGTGCTGGCCCTCGCGCGACGCGAACAGGCCGTCTTCGAGTGGATGGCCGGTTACCGGCCGGACCTGGTGCTGAGGCTCAATGTCGATGTCGACACCGCCTTCGCCCGCAAGCCCGACCATCGGCGCGACGCCCTGGCCCGGAAGATCGCCGTGACCCCGTACCTGACCTATAACGGCGCTCCGATCGTCGATATCGACGCTAACCAGCCGCTCGAGCAGGTCTTTCGTGACGCCGAAGCGGCTGTCGCGAAGATCATGGCCGAGCGTGGTTACACCGCGAAATAAGCGGTATCAGGGAGCGACGCGGGGGCTGACTGCGCCGTAAGGCAGGATCGAGGCCGATGCGGTCGTCGCGTCGTGGCTGAGGGCGCCATACGGCAGAATGGATGCCGTGGCGTCGATCGCGCCGGCGCTCATGGCGCCATAGGGAAGAACGGAACCCGGCGCCGCCTTCGCGTCGTGCGCCACCGCGCCGTAAGGGGCAATCGTGGCTACGGAGCCCACATCCGACCGAGACTCGACGGTGGCGGAGGCAGTGCCCTGCGACGCCCACGCGCCCATGGCGGCAACGAGCAGAGCAAGAGGGAGCAGGCGGAGCGGCGAGCGGACGAAAGCGAGAGTGGTCATGGGAGTCAGCATAAGAGGAGGCTCGCCTATGCTGCGCCGCAACAGGGAATCTATCCAATCGTTAGTTGCTATGGGGCCCATAGCGCCGATGAATGAGCCTGTTAGTCGCCATACCCTGATAACGCCCCTACTTTTACCGTGACATGCGACGCGCGATAAAACCCTCCGGACAACACGGAGAGAGTTTCATGCGCGTATTCCTCACAGGCGCGACCGGTTTTATYGGCAGCCGCATCGTTCCCGAACTCCTTGCCGCCGGGCATCAGGTCATCGGCATGACCCGATCCAATGCCGGCGAGCGTTCCCTCCGGGCGGCGGGCGCCGAAGTCCACCGTGGCACGCTGGAAGACCTCGACAGCATGCGTGCGGGAGCAGCCAGGGCGGATGCTGTGATCCACACGGCCTTCGATCACGACTTCGCCAACTTCGTGGCGAACTGCGAGAAGGACAAGCGCGTCATCGATGCGCTGGGCTCGGTACTGAAAGGTTCGCCGCGCCCGTTGATCATCACCTCAGGCACAGGCATGGGCGCTGTCAATCACAGCGGCATGGCCACGGAGGATGTCTTCAACGCAAACAACCCCAATCCTCGCGCGGCGTCCGAGATAGCCGGCAACGTTTTGCTGGAGGCGGGCGTTAACGTGGCCGTCGTGCGGCTTCCGCAGGTGCACGATCCGGTAAAGCAGGGGCTGATATCGCCTTACGTCGACCTGTCGAGGGCGAAGGGCAAGGTGGCCTACCTTGGCGAAGGAAAGAATCGCTGGCCGGCGGCGCACGTGCTCGACGTGGCGAAGCTCTACCGGCTAGCGATGGAGAAAGGCGAGGCGGGCGAACGCTACAACGCGGTGGCCGAGGAAGGCATCGCCGTGCGCGATATCGCGAATGTGGTCGGCGCCGGTTTGCAGCTTCCCGTGGTGTCGTTGTCACAGGAGGAGGCAGCGGAGCACTTCGGCTGGCTGGGCATGTTTGTCGGGATGGATCTGCCGGCGTCCAGCGCGTGGACACGGGAGCGCCTCGGCTGGCATCCGACGGGACCCGGGCTGATCGACGATCTCAAGCGGATGAATTACTCGGCGGCGGCGTGAAACCGTCGAGCGCATGATTCACCGCGGCGCAGGAGCTCACT
>NZ_JBFUJE010000583.1:0-2307 GCF_056401535.1 Luteibacter sp. P4_E6
GAGCAAAAGGAACAGCCCTGGGCGAGCGTTACCGCGCCCTGCGGGCGCGGGGAAAAGTAGCCAAGGTGGCCATCGTTGCCTGCATGCGATGCCTGATCACGGCCATCAATGCGATGGTCCGTGATCAGGCCGGATGGCGGCATGGGGCGGCTGTCTAAAAAAGACAGTTGCTCCCACACAGAGCAACCGCTCAGTCGCTACCCTGGATGTGATGCTCCAGCCCGTCGAGCTTGGTCGGCATCGTGGCGAAATACGCCGAGACATCGTCGATGTCCTGGTCGGAGAGCGTGGCGGCGAAGCCCTTCATGACCGGGTTGCCGCGGCGGCCGTCCTTGTACTCATGCAGGGCCATCGCGAGGTAGTCGGCGTATTGGCCGGCCAGTCGCGGGTACTGCGGGTCGACGGCATTGCCGTCCTGGCCGTGGCAGGCCACGCAGGTGGCGATCTTGGTCTTGCCGCGGGCGGGATCACCGCCGGCGAAGGTCTGGGTGGCGGTCAGCGCGAGTAGCGCGCCGATGGCTATCAGGGAAAACCCACGGATCATCATTCGTCCTCGGCGGCTTACTTGGCGAGACTGGAGAGGTAGGCGGCAACGTCCGCGATTTCCTCATCGGACAGGCTCTGCGCCTGGATACCCATCGTCGGGTGGGTGCGCTCGCCGCTCTTGTAGGACTTGAGGGCGTTGACGATGTACTGCTCGTTCTGGCCCGCGATATGCGGCACGTGGTATTCGGGGTAAGCGTTGGCATAGCCCGGCACGCCGTGGCAGCCGTTGCAGGTATAGACCAGCGTCCGTCCCTTGGCCTTGTCCCCTTCGGCGTGCGCGGCGGACGCGGCGCACAGTGCTACAGCGATCAGACCAACCAGTTGCAGACGCTTCATTAAGAGTTCCCTGGGTGCCGGGCGGGGCCGGGGTTGAAAAGCCGTCGAAGTATAGAGGCCTGTCGCGACGGCGGACAACTCAGGGAGGCCCGGACCTCAGATCAGGCTGCGAATGATGTGGAAGCCCGCGATGTATTCGCCGGCGATGGTACCGGCGCAAACCAGGAAGAAGTTGAGCAGGGTCCGCGCCACACGGTTCTTCCACCAGCCCGTCCAGTGGGTGATGTCGTCGCGCAGGTGCTCGAAGTCGACCACGCGCGGCTTGCGGATCCAGGCCTCGGCCATGGCGCTGATGGCGCCGGAGGGAATGCCGGGGCGAAAGGGCTTCAGGGGCCCGGCGATGAAGGCTGCCACGATCGACAGCGGATGGCCGCCGGCGATGAGGGCGCCCAGAGCCGACAGGCCACCGGTCAGCAGGATCCAGTTCTTCACCGCGTCGGCGCCCAGGCTGGGGCTGCGATGAAAAGCGAAGCCGATGGCGACGAAGATCGCCAGCACCAGGCCCACGGCGACGATCTTGGGCCACTTCGAGGCGGGCGGCGTGACGGCGAGGTCATCCGCGAGTGCCTGCGCGTCGCCATGCTGGTGGGCAAGCTTCTCGCTCATGCCCTTGAGGTGGCCGGCGCCGATGACGACCAGCACCTTGCGCGTGGCGGCCTCGGTGTCCATGCGCAAGCCGTTCTCGCGCAGGCGCGCAGCCATGTACGTATCGCGCTCGGCAATCAGTGCGTTGTAGAGCGGCGCGGAGTTGGTGGCGAACTCGCTGAAGGCGCTTTCGAGCAGATCGGACTCCTTCAGCTTCTCGATATCGGCTTCGGCGATCTCCTCGCGTTCGAACACACTGCCGAGCATGCCGGCCATCAGGCCGAACCGCTGGAAGAAACCGACGCTGCGCCAGGCTCGTTTGAGGGTCGTGCCGACTTCACGATCGACGAGCCACACCGGCATGCTGCGCGCATCGGCGCCGTCCATCGCGGCTTTCATCTCGGCGCCCGGCTCGATGCCGTACTGCGCGGCGAGACGCTTCTGGAACGAACCGAGCACAAGGCTGGCCGCGACCATGCCGGCCTTGCCCTGGCGAATCACCTGGAAGAGGTCGAGCTGCTTGAACGCTTCCGGGTCGCGAATGCCATGCGCACGGCTGGCGCAGAGCTCCACGGCGACGGCGTCGAAGTGCTCGGTTTCGAGCAGGGCTTCGACCGCGTGCACGCTCGCACGCGAAACATGGGCCGTGCCGAGGATGACGTAATCGACACCGTCGCGCCTCATGCGCTCGATAGGTTGGCCTTCCAGGGCCGCGGGAAGCGGTGCGTCGTGCTCGGCAGGGATCATGCGCTCGGAGTCCTTAAGAGGGGGATCAGTCGCGGTAGCGCTTGGTCAGGTCGCCGTAAGCGTCGATGCGACGGTCACGCAGGAAGGGCCAGA
>NZ_JBFUJE010000584.1:0-2307 GCF_056401535.1 Luteibacter sp. P4_E6
GTCCGAYCGAAGCCCTTTATCTCGGGCAATCATCGGGCCGCATCGGTGAGTGGATTGCGACGCTTCCGATTATCGGGCCGTCGTTAAATCGTTACCTGCTCAGCAAGTCGAACAAGGTCCATGATCGCCCCTCCGCCCCTCCGGGTAATGTCACGGCGCTCGCCATCTACCTGCTGTCTCGCTGGCGCGCCCACAAGTTCGGTCGCATGCTGGCCATGGCTCGCAGCGGCGTCCTCGTGGTGACCGATCGCTACCCGCAGTCCGAGAGGGCCGGCTTTAATTTCGACGGCCCGCAGCTGGCGAAAACCGAAGGTGGCAACTGGTGGGTCCGCCGCCTCCGGGGCAGCGAACGGCGCCTCTACGAATGGATGGCTGCCAGCGTCCCGATGCTGGTGATCCGGCTCAATGTGGACGCGGAGACCGCGCATGCCCGCAAGCCCGACCACAAGCTGTCCTCGTTGCGCGAGAAAGCCGCGGGTTGGCCGCACCTGACGTTCAATGGCGCGCCCATCCTCGACCTCGATGCACGGGACGACGCGGCTTCGGTCCTGAATTCGTCGCTGCAGGCGATTCGCGCCGCGCTCGAAGCCTCGCCCACCCAGGCGGCAGCGGCGTGACGGCCAGTACAGTGGGACCAAAAAGCCATATCGACACCTCGACACGTTCGGTCACCGGACTCATCGCCGTGGTCGGATGCGACGGTACGGGCAAGTCGACGCTGACCCACGATCTTGTGAAGACACTGAGCCACGATGGCCCGGCTGTCCGCCGTTATTTGGGGCTTATCTCCGGCGAGACCGGCGACAAGATCAAGCGCCTGCCGCTGATCGGCCCCCGCCTGGAGAAGCGCCTCGCCGCGAAGGCTGCGCACGCCCAGGACATGAAGAACAAGCTGCCCAATGCCTTCGGCGCCCTCGTCATGTACGGCCTGTCGCTGTGGCGTGCGGCTCACCTGCGGCGGGTGGTCCGCCTCGCGGAGCGCGGAGTGACGGTCATCACCGACCGCTATCCACAAGCGGAAATCGCCGGCTTCCGTTACGACGGTCCGGGCCTGGGCATGGCGCGCAGCCACCACTGGCTGGTGCGCAAGCTGGCAGCACGTGAGCAGGCGCTCTACGAGCGCATGGCGGCGATCCGCCCTGCCCTGGTGATCAAGCTGGATATCGACCTTGCCACCGCACAGGGCCGCAAACCCGATCACGGCACGGCCGAACTGAATGACAAGATCGCGGTGATGAGGCGGCTCCAATACAACGGCGCCTCCCTCTTCAATCTGGACACGCGCGTGCCGTACCCCGACGTATTGCAAAAGGCTTTGCACGCCATCACTTCGTCCACCTCGACGCTCCCGCTCGTCCACGACGCTGCTGCCTAGCGCGTTGTACAGCGAGTTTCGCTGTCCCACCCCTCCTGATAGACGACTGACGTGAACACTGTTTCTCCAACTGCGACGCAAGCACCGCTATGGCGCCGCCTGTTGATCCGGGGCGGTAAAAACTTCCTGCGCTGGAGCGGTAGCTTCCAGGCGAAGCATTCGCTCGTGCCTACGACGCCGGTCATCGACAACAAGGAGTTCGACTGGGTACCGCGCCTCGAGGCCGCCTGGCCAGAGATCCGCGCCGAGCTCGACCACCTGCTCGAGCACCCGGAGGACATCCCGGCGTTCCACCAGCTCTCGCCCGACCAGAAGCGAATTTCGAAGGGCGATAACTGGAAGACGTTTGGCTTCTACATTTACGGCAAGCGCGTGGACGAGAACTGCGCCGTTTGCCCCCGTACGGCGGCGGCCCTGGATGGGTTGCCGGGCATGCGCACCGCCATGTTTTCGATCCTGAAGCCGCGGTACCGCATCGACGCGCATAAGGGCCCGACCCGTGCGGTCATCCGGGCCCACCTGGGCGTGAAGGTGCCGGCTGACTGGAAGAACGTGTGGATCCGGGTCGACGACCAGATCCTCCACTGGCACGAAGGCAAGGTGGTGCTGTTCGACGACAGCTTCGAGCACGAGGTCCACAACGATACGGACGAGTACCGGGCGGTGTTGTTCATCGACATCGACCGGCCGAGCGACCGGATTGGCACGCTATTCAATCGCGCGATCTTCGCTCTGATCCAGGCGAGCCCGTACGTCAAGGCCCCGCTGAAGAACCTCGCGAAGTGGAATCGGGAGCACAAAAGGCACTGATCGGAAAGGCCGTCGAAAGGACCCCGACTTCTGGCTGTAGCGTTGCTGAAGCAACTTCCGTATTCTTTAACGAAAGATTGAGTAAATTCTTAACAAACCGACCAATTATGGTACCATTAGGT
>NZ_JBFUJE010000585.1:0-2305 GCF_056401535.1 Luteibacter sp. P4_E6
CTGCATATTCCGTGGCGTTTCCTTCGACTCGCCGCGGCCCTGGGTGTCGGGAGCCAAAGCTAATCCCATGTAATTGCGAAGAAAATAGGTCGATGGTTGTAGGCGCCAACGTACGATTTCGGACAGGTACCGTGACAGGTATCGACCTCATGTTGTCCGTCATTTGAATCGAGCGGCGACGCGAAAGGGCCGCAGGCGATCCGTCAGCACTCACGAACGTCCGAAATCGGACAGCCGCTCAGCGGATCGCGATGATCCAGAGGGCGGCACCTTGCACGGGTGCGACGGTCCAATGCACGCGATAGGTACCTGCGGCATTCACCTGACGCCAGGCCACCGCGCCTTGGACGCCACTTTCGTCGGGTAGCTGCACGAAGGCATCAATGAGTTGAAAGCCGTCGCCAGGTGTTGCCGTCATGCTCTTGACGCCACCGTCGCCCCACCAGAAAGCCAGTAGCGTCGCCGGGCCATCGACGGTGATGTCGTCACTGGCGACGATGAGTGCCTTGTCGGCGTAGTTCTGCGCAAAGGCCTGTACGCGCGATGCGTTGCGCACTTCGACGAAGGGTAGGGATAGTTCGCCTTTGGGCTCGCCGGGCTTGGCAATGGAAACCGTGTGCGCGGGACCACCTTTTCCCGCCACGGCCACATAGGCGCGGACATCGAATCGATCCCCATAGTCGGCATAGGTGAGGGGGTGGCCCAAGGCTTTCCACCGGTTTCCGTAGCTATCGACCGGTGGGCTGTCATTGTTGCTGTAGCCCGCGTTGAACACGACGAACACGCTTCCGGTTGCCTGGGTGTCCACAGCCGGCGTCACGGCAGGGCTGACGCCCAGACCCTCGCCCTGGCCAAGGAAGACGTGGGCGCCGAGGGAGGGGGGTGGGGCGTCGGTGGCGAACGACATCACAGATACTCCGAGCAGGAGCCCTGCCAGCATGAATCGGCGTGCCTGGCGCATCGGCCCTCTCCAAAAGTTGTACTTGCAAGGTGTCCGGGCGTGGGCCACCCTTGGCCGGGCGACGGTTCGCACGACGATACGTCGTGCACGTCGCGACAGGGGAGCCGCACGGTGGCCGATGAAACCGACTTTCTCGACCTTTACGGCAAGCTCCGCCTGGAGCCGAACTGCTCGTTGGCCGAGTTCAAGCAGGCCTACCGGCGACACGTTGCAGCCTGGCATCCGGATCGCCGTCGCGGCAGCCGCGCCGACACCCTCGCCGCCGCGCGTCTTCAGCGCCTTACGGCTCAATACAGCGCGGCGATGGAATTCCACCGGCGTCATGGGCGCTTGCCCGGCGCGGCGGCGTTACCGCGTACTGCCGTGTTAGTGGCGGATAGCACGGAAGCCGCCGTATATGTCGAGAACGATCTGCCCACCGCGGCCGTCGCTGCTTCCGGCACGCAGGGTGGCGACGAACGCTTCGAGGAAACGCCCCTGCGGGCATGGCGCACTCGCTGGCTCTGGCTTGCCGCGCTGGTGATTGTCGCGGTGATCGCATGGTCGCTGATTCCCGTCGGCGGCACGGATGACGACGATGCCGCGACCGAAACCGTCAGCATGGCATCCACGCCTTAGCGCGCTCCGCGGCCGAACAACACCACCTCGACCGTCTCGATCAGGATCACCATGTCGAGGAAGAGGTTGTGGTTCTTCACGTAGAAGAGGTCGTACTTGAGCTTCTCCGCGGCGTCTTCCTCGGAAGCACCGTAGGGATAGCTCAGTTGCGCCCAGCCGGCGAGACCCGGCTTGATGCTGTGGCGCAGGTTGTAATAGCGGATCTTCGTTTCCAGGTCCGACACGAACTGCGGACGTTCCGGGCGCGGACCGACGATGCTCATGTCGCCACGGATCACATTCCACAGCTGCGGCAGCTCATCGAAGCGTAGCTTGCGGCAGATCCGGCCGACGCGCGTAATCCGGTCGTCGTTGCTCTTTGCCCAACGTGCCACGCCGTCCATCTCGGCGTCGGTACGCATGCTGCGGAACTTGTAGAGCCAGAAGGGACGGCCATGCTCGCCGACGCGTTCCTGACGGTAGAAAATGGGCTGGCCGCGTCCGGACTCCACGCGAATGAAAAGCATCACGCCAAGCATGATTGGCCAGCAGAGCAGGGCGATCGCGAGCGAAGCGACGATGTCGAAGCTACGTTTCAGGAAGACAGCCGCCGGTGATGCGTTGAAGCCGCCGGAGAAAACCAGCCACGAAGGGTCGAGCATGGTCAGCTGCACACGACCCGCCTCGCGCTCGACGAAGGTCGTCAGGTCGGTGATCTGCACGCCGAGCTGACGGCAGGCGAGGAGG
>NZ_JBFUJE010000586.1:0-2303 GCF_056401535.1 Luteibacter sp. P4_E6
CTTCCGTCCGACGGAAAGCCAGTCGTCGTATCGGTGCTGGGAAACGACCTGAATCTGCTGCGCCTCCCAGGCATGCGGTCTTTATTGCGCCGTACATTCCGCAACCGGCCGGTAGCCTTGTGTCCCAACGCAGAGTGGATGGTCCCCGTACTTCAACGCGCCTTCGGCGACCTTGCCCAAGTGGTTCCGGTCTCCTTCGGCATCGACGCCACGTGGTACGAAATCCAGCGAAACATCACCGAGCCGCCCGAATGGATTGCCGTCACTCGCCTGACTACGAATAAGCTGGGCCCGCTCTTCGAATGGTCCGAACCACTATTCCGCGACCACACTCGTACGCTTCACCTGCTCGGTCCGATGCAAGAGCAGGTCACGATTCCCGAGTGGGTCCGCTGGCATGGGCCCGCTACGCCGGAAGAGCTCTCAAGCCAGTGGTTTCCTCGGGCGCAGGGGTTGATCACCCTGAGTGTGCACTCGGAGGGCCGCCCACAAACCATGCTGGAGGCGAAGGCAGCCGCCCTGCCTATCATCGCGTCTGACATGCCCGCCCACGCCTCCATCATCCAGCAGGGGTCCGACGGCTTCCTTTGCTCGGATCAGGCCGGCTACGCCAGCGCCGTCGCGGCACTGGAGGATGCCGACTTGAACAGGTCGGTGGGACTCCAGGCAAGGGAGAACGCCCTGGCAGCCTTTGGCACATGGGACGATGCAGGCGCCCGCTATGCGGACATCTACCGCCAGCTGCTTGCACGAGCCACACCGGGCCGCCATTGAATGGCGGTCCGGGTCACGTCACACTGCAGCGAATTGCTGGTGACCTCATGATTACAGACACGTCCTTCCCCTTGGCCATCTTGGGTGCACCGCCGCGGTTTCGCGAGCCGGTTCATGTTGGCCGCCCGAATACGGGCGACCGCAGCACATTCCTTGCACACATCGAAGCCATGTTCGACCGCAACTGGCTGACCAACAATGGTCCGCTCGTCCAGGAGTTCGAACGGCGCGTCGCCGAGGATCTCGGCGTTCGCCATTGCGTCGCTATCTGCAACGGCACGGTGGCGCTCGAGATCGCTATCCGTGCGCTAGGGCTCACCGGCGAAGTCATCGTTCCGTCTTGGACGTTCATCGCCACCGCGCATGCGCTTGCTTGGCAGGGGCTCACGCCTGTGTTCGCCGATGTCGACCCGCATACCCATAACCTTTCACCTGAATCCGTACGCGCCGCCATCACGCCTCACACCACAGGCATCATGGCGGTGCACACATGGGGTCGCCCGGCTGCCATCGAGCCTCTCACCGCTCTGGCGGACGAGTTCGGGCTGAAGCTGATGTTCGATGCCGCCCACGGCTACCGTTGCACCCACAACGCAAAGCGCATCGGCGGTTTCGGTGCCTGCGAAGTCCTCAGCTTCCACGCGACGAAGGTCTTCAACACGCTTGAAGGTGGCGCCGTCGTCACCAACGACGACGCGCTCGCCGAACGGATGCGATTGATGCGAAATTTCGGCTTCGCAGGCTACGACAACGTCATCCACCCGGGCACGAACGGCAAGATGATCGAGGCCAGCGCAGCCATGGGCCTTACCAACCTCGACGCGCTTGATAGCTTTGTTACAGCCAACCACGAGCGCTACGATATCTATCGCGAAAGGCTGTCGGTTGTGCCAGGCGTAACCATGATTGAGTACGACGAGGCTGAAGAAAACAACTTTCACTACATCGTCGCTTCGATCGATCAACCCGCGAAGGTTACCCGTGACGTCCTGATCGACGTTCTACACGCCGAGAACATCCTTGCCCGCAAGTACTTCTGGCCAGGCTGCCACCAGATGAAACCTTACGCGGGCATTCCCCTTCGTGTCCCGTTGCCGGCCACGGAGCGCATCGCCGCACAGAATGTCGTGTTGCCGAGCGGGCCGTCGCTGGGCCGGGAAGACATTCATGCGATTTGCGATGTCATCGAGCATGCCTGCTCGCACGGCGTAAACTGAGCGATGGCATCGCACTCTTCAGTAGGAACGCCAGAGAGACTCGCCATCTTCGGAGCAGGCGGCCATGCGCGCGAAGCTGCTCTGATTGCGGAGCGCATGGGGACGTCCCGGGCGAACATCGCCTTCGTGGTCGAGGCAGCTTATCACCGCTGCAACACTCTCAGCGGTATCGCCGTGCACACGCTCGAGTCCGGGGCCTGCGATGGCTGGCCGTTCGTCGCCGCGGTGGGCGACCCCTTGCTACGCGAGCGCGTCGCTGCCATGTGCATCGAGCGGGGTATGATCGCGGGCACGCTGCACGATCCCTCAGTA
>NZ_JBFUJE010000587.1:0-2299 GCF_056401535.1 Luteibacter sp. P4_E6
TCTATGTACCCTATGGCGGGTGCAACATCGGCCTCGATACCGCTGACGCCTCAGGTAGCGACACAGCCCTCCGTGTCATCGAGCGATTCGAGACCACGCGCGGCAGTCCTCCGCTCCCGAAGGCGGTATCGAGGTCACGGCGAACACCTGCGCAGCCGGCGCATGGGGTCCACATCGGAGGCTGACGAATGAAAGTCGATGAGTGCACCTCACACCCTTTGTTCGGCATGTCCCTCGGCCAACGATCCGCTCGTGACCATCGAACCAGCTTATCGCTCCTCGTCGGTAGCGAGGCAGGCGAGGACCTGGTGGCCATGGTGACGCTCGAACACGTCGGGCTTCGTCTCGAGTGGGAAGCGCTCGTGTGGCGCGGACCGATCGTGCTGACGGAAATAAGCGGGAGCTGTGCCGACGTACCCGGCGTGGTCGAAGCTCAGATCCGCAATCGCATCGCCGAGCGTCCGGCAAGACCGCGGTCGACTGGGACGGTAAAGCGGATTGCGCGGATCGACCGATAGTCCAAGCAAGTTGATTGATGTCGAGTGGGTTTCTGACAGGTGAGCGTAAGCGCCTGCAAGTAACCTCAGCGCACTTGGGTCAGGCCACTGGAATGAAAACGAAACGTTATGTCGCTCCCACTGGAATCCATGGCATACGCCGAAAGATGTTTCGATGGATTTTCAGCCGTTTTTCAACACCGGTTTCGCCATCCACCCACGCACTCCCTGTGCGAGGCATTGACCGTATCCTGATCTGCCGCACCAGCCATAGCCTGGGTAACACGTTGTTGCTCACACCTCTCCTGGCCGAGCTGGAATGTGTCTACCCGGGAGCCGAGATCGACATCGTCACGCAAAGCCCGGTAGCGCATGACCTCTATCGAAGTTTCTTTCCATTACGGAGGGTCTTCCTTCTGCCCTCGCGATTTCTTCAACATCCGCTCATCGTATGGCGCGTGGTCAAAGCCATGCGCAGGACCTCCTATGACCTGGTCATCGATACCGACCATGGTTCCAAGACGGCGCGAGCACTCCTTGCTTTGGCTCACGGACGATACAAGTTAGGGTTCTGCGGACCTGAAAAAAGCGGCCAGGTAAACCACGCAGTGGCTATTCCCGAGCATGTGCACCACGTCGCCAAGCTGCCTGTATATCTGCTACGCCAGGCCCTTAATCGTGTTGATGGGGATGGCGCGAAATATCCGCAACCGGATATCCGTCTGTCCAGAATCGAGCGCGAAGACGGAAGCAGGGCACTATCACGCATCATGGGCGGTTCGAATGCATCAAGCCGGCGGGTCATCGGCGTGTTTGCCAATGCAACGGGGGCAAAACGACTCGAGCACCCATGGTGGACAGCAATGCTCGATCGCCTCGAAATACTCCTGCCAGGATATGCTGTCCTGGAGTTTACGCCGGTACTTGGCGCGTCGATGCTCGACCTTCGCTATCCGACCCAGTACTGCAGCGATTTACGCAAGCTTACCGCGGTGATATCCCAACTGGCTGCCTTCATCAGCGTCGACGGTGGCCTGATGCACGTCGCATGGGCGTCTGGAACGACTACGCTGGGTCTATTCACCAGCACCGATGTCGACACCTGGGGCCCATACGGAACGAACACCACGGTCATCAAGGCACGCGAACTCTCGCCTGAAACGGTCGCCGGCATCGCAGCCGCCCGGATCCGGCAAGCCTCGGCCCATGGGCCGGCGCGGCCAGCCTTGGCGCCGGTCTGATTTTGCCGTCGCCGCAAGCCCAGGAGTCGAAGCGATGAACGACCCAATCGAAGAACGCGTAGTCAACATCATTGCCAAACAGGTTGGCGCCGACCCGGCCGCGATCACGCTGGACGCCACGCTCGAAGTGTTGGGCATTGCGTCGTGCGAAGGCGTCGAGATGACATTCGCCATCGAGGACTCGTTCGATATCAACGTGCCCATGGGAGCGTGCGACCTGAAGGTCGCTACCGTCGGAGACATGGTCGACGCCGTTCGCTCCATTCTGTGGTTCTCGCCGCCGCTCCGCATTGACCTGCATCGGCGGGCGCCTCGATACCTGGGCAGCGTTCTGGGCGCCCAGGCCGTTCGCACGGCAACGACGAAGCGCTGAGGTAATGCGTGGACCTAGTCATTGCGCGTAGAACGCGCCTTGCTCGGCTTACCGACCTCGACGCGAGGCGAATGGCCGTAGAAGGCCTTATAGGCGCGGCTGAACGCTGCTTCGGATCGATAGCCGACACTCAAGCCAACCTGTCCCACTCGCGCATCGGGCTTACCTAGTAGCGTTCGAGCAAGTGC
>NZ_JBFUJE010000588.1:0-2296 GCF_056401535.1 Luteibacter sp. P4_E6
ATGCCAACCTCGTACAGAGCGGCGACTTCGCGTGGACGGCGAAAATCGATGCACCGCGCTTCGATCCCAAACCGCTGATCGGCGACAGCAGCCTGCAGTCGCTAGGCGTCGCGCTGCAAGGTTCCGGCGATCGTTACCATGCCGATCTCACCGGCGATGTCGACCTCAACGACTACCTCGTGCGCCTGACCCCAGTGAAGGCCGCCTTCGATCACGACTACAAGCGGCTAACCCTCGACGAGCTCACCGTCAGCTCGCCGCAAGTCAAAGGCTCGCTGACCGCGCGCGGCACGGTAGACATCGGCGCGCAGCCCGTCTCGGCAGATCTCGCGCTCAACTGGAAGGACGTGCTCGTTCCCGCGAATGTCGCGGGGCAGGACCTCGCCAGCCTCGGCCAGCTCACCTTCAAAGGCAGCGCCGAGGCTTACCACGCCGCTGGCGATGTCGACGTTGGACCGCCAGGCCACGTGGGCAAGTTCACGCTCGATGTCGACGGCAAACCGGATGTCATCGAGCTGCATACCGTGCAGCTGAAGCAGCCGAACGGCAGCCTCGCCGCCAGCGGAACACTGACCCTCCGGCCCCAGCTCGCATGGAAGATCGACCTCAAGGGCGAGCGCTTCGATCCCAGCCAACTGCTCGCCGAATGGCCCGGCGCGCTCAACCTCGATCTTTCCACCGAAGGGCAGATGGCGAAGGACAGCCCACTCGGTACGCTCGAGTTGCGCAAGCTCGACGGCACGTTGCGCCAGCGGCAGTTGCGTGGCTTCGGCAAGCTCACGCTGAAGCCGAACGAAGTGGTCAATGGCACCCTCGATCTCGCCTCCGGCGGAAGCACGGTCCACCTCGATGCCAAAGGCGATACCGCCAACGACGCGAACCTGAAGCTGGCGATTACATCGCTCGGGGACTGGCTGCCGGATGCCGGCGGTCGCATCCAGGGCGACATCTCTGCGAAGGGTAACGTGCCGAAGTTGGCGGTGAAGGCAAATGTGCGTGGCAGCGCTCTCGTCTACGCGGGCCAGAAGGTCGACACGCTCACCGTCGACGCCGATGTTCCCGATATCAGTAAACCCGGTGGCAAGGTCGATGTCGTCGGCACGCATGTGGTGTCGGGTGGGTTGGTGTTCGACAGGCTTGCCGTCAACGCGAACGGTACGCAGGAGAAGCACCAGCTGAGCATCGACGCCACCGGTCGTCCGCTCGCCGCCGATCTCCAGCTTTCCGGCTCGCTGCGCGATGGCGCGTGGAGCGGGACGCTGTCCACGCTCAACATCGACTACCAGGGGCTGCCGCGCTGGCGCCTGCAGAACACCAGCCAGCTCGCCTGGAAGGACGGGGCGGCGAGCATGAGCGATCTCTGCCTCACCGCAGGCGAGCCGCTGCTGTGCGTGGCCGCGAAGCAGGACAAAGGCGGCAACCTCGACGGCAGCTATCGCCTGCGCAAGGTTCCGCTTGCACTGATCATGACGGCGGCCGAGCAGTCGAACAGCCCGATGCGTGCCGATGGCATCATCGAAGGTGATGGCAGCATCCGTCGCACGGCAGCAGGTGCCTTGTCGGGACAGGCAAATATTACGAGTGTCCACGGCTCCGTCGCTTACACCGATCATGGCGAGAACCCGCTGCTGGTCTACGACAACCTCGTCGCAAACGCGCAGCTATCGCCGGACAGCCAACGCGTCACGGTGCGAGCGTCGCTCAACAAAGGCGGCACGCTCGACGGCAACGTCTCGATCAATGGCGCACAGCAGGCCCTCGGCGGCACGGTCGCGCTGCATCTCACCGACCTTGGCATCATCGAGTTGTTCACCAGCGAAGTCGCCGACGTGAAGGGCGGCCTCGATGCCAACTTCAACCTCGGCGGCACCGTCGCTGCGCCGGCCATCACCGGGCAGGCTCTTGTCGCCGGGTTCGCCGCCGAAGTCCCGAGCGCAGGACTGAAGCTCAAGGACGGCCGAATCAGCGTCACCACGACGGACGCGAAGAACTACGCCGTCGACGGCACGATCGGATCCGGCGACGGAACGCTCGGCATCAAGGGCACGGCCGCACTCGGTGCAGGCGCACAGATGCGCCTCGGCGTCCAGGGCTCGAAGTTCACCGCCGTGGACATTCCCGCCGCCAAAGCCATCGTCTCGCCCGACATCCAGATCGTCCAGGATGCCAAGGGCATGAATGTCACCGGCAAGCTCAACATCGACCTGGCCGACGTGAACGTCGAGCGCCTGCCGGGTGCGGGCGCGACCAAGGCGTCACCGGATGTGGTCGTTGTCGATGACAAGCAGCAGGAAGC
>NZ_JBFUJE010000589.1:0-2278 GCF_056401535.1 Luteibacter sp. P4_E6
CTCGTATGTCGGGCAATTGCTTCCCGTAACTGCCGACGAACGCAAGACACTCTTGGCGGCCGGTGCGGCAGCGGGTATGGCGGCCATTTTTGCGGCGCCGCTGGCAGCGGTGTTGTTGAGCATCGAGCTGCTGCTGTTCGAGCGACGCGCGCGATCGCTGGTGCCGGTGGCCATGGCCGCCGTAACCGGAGCGGCCGTGCGCTTCGCTCTCGAAGGGCCGGGGCCCGTGTTTCCCATGCTGGCCCTCGGTCCGGCTTCGATCGTAGCCCTCGCGTTCTATACCGTGTTGGGTCTGATCTTCGGTGTGGCGGGCGTGGCCGTCACTCGCCTCGTGTACGGTCTGGAAGACGCCTTCGAAAAGCTTCCGATCCACTGGATGTGGTGGCCAGCGATCGGTGGCCTCGCCGTCGGAATCATTGGCTATGCGGTGCCTTCAACGCTGGGCGTGGGCTACGAGAACATCGTCGCCGTCATCGGTGGCCACATGACTATCGGTGCGCTGGCGATCCTCGCTTTCGCGAAACTCGTTTCATGGTCGATCGCGCTGGGCAGCGGCACGTCCGGTGGCACGCTCGCGCCGCTGTTCACCATCGGCGGCGCGCTGGGCGGCCTGCTTGGCCTGGCCCTCGCGCAATGGCCGATCACCCAGGTGGATCCCCGCATGGCCGCCCTGGTAGGCATGGCTGCACTCTTCGCGAGCGCCTCGCGCGCGATGCTGACCGCCGCCGTGTTCGTCTTCGAGACCACGATGCAACCGCACGCCTTGCTGCCTTTGCTAGCGGCAAGCGTCGCAGCCTATCTGGTGTCGGGGCTGATGATGCAGCACACGATCATGACCGAGAAAATCGCCCGGCGTGGTGTGCACGTACCGACCGATCTCGTGGCGGATCCCACGCCACCGCAGTCGGCGGCTGGCTGACCGGCAACCTCAGTGCTCGTCGCGCTCCCGCGCCAATGCATGCGTGCGTTCGACGAAGTCCGCCTGCAAAGGCGTCGGCATCCAGTCACGTCGACGCGTCAAGGCGATGCGTCGACGCAATTCCGCGCCGAGGTTGCCGATCTCAGTCAGCGTCCCGGCGCGGTATTCGAAGAGAAACTGGTCGCGCGATACAAGCGTAAGCCAGTCGCCCTGGAGCAGCAGCCCACGCGTTACCAGCACCGAGCCACATTCGATACGAAGGCGCGGCGGCTCCACGCCGCGGCTGGTGAAGATCTGCTCCCACTTGTTCCGCAACGGAATGCCGGGTGCCGAAATGACCCACGGGTAACCCAGAAGGTCCGACAGCTCCAGTTGGTGCTTGTCGCGTAACGGGTGATCCGCGCGGCCGACAACCACCGGGTCGTCGTCGAACAGCTCTTCCTGCACCACATCGCGGTGGGGCGCGGGATCGCGACGGGCGCCGATGATCAGATCCAGATCGCCCTGACGAAGGCCGGCAAGCAGGTCGCGATACGAGGCCTCGACCACCTTCACCGCCGCGGACACGTGGGCGGTGGTGAACCGCGCAAGCAGGTCGGAGAAGAAGATGGCACGCGCGCTGGGCAGGATGCCAACCGTCACCCGGCCGGCATCGTCCGTGTTCATCGCCCGGATCTCGTCGAATCCTGCGCGCAATTCCGAAAGCATGAGACGGGCGAAGCGAACGAACCGGCTCGCGACATCCGTGGGCCGCACGATGCGCCCCACCCTCACGAACAGATCCGTACCGAGGATGTCCTGCAGCTCGCGCACGGCACGATGGACGGCGGGCTGCGACAAACCGGTCAGCTCAGAGGCCTGCACGTAGCTGCTGTTGCCTTCCACCGCAATGAGCGCTCGCAGCTGCACCATGGTGACCCGCCGCTCGATATGCGGCAGCGGCGAGAGCCGGGCGGACCTTCTTACCAACCGCCCGCCGTGGGCGAGGTAATGCAGTGCACGATCGATGCGAAGCATCATGATCCGGCCCGCTGTCGTCGGTGTGACGCCGGCCGGCTGCCGGTCGAACAGACGCTCCCCGAGTACTCGCTCCATCTTCGCCATCGCCTGCGCAAGCGCCGGCTGAGAAAGACTCACCTCGCGCGCGGCCGCACTCATGCTGCCCGAGCGGCCGGTGACCAGCAGCGCATCCAGATGCCTGAGGTTGAGCTGGAAAATCTCGTTCACGAGCAATCAATCGTATTTACTTATACCTCGATCATAAAACGAAATAGCAAAGTGTGCACGGGACGGGCACGGTAGCGTCATCCCAAGCTACCGAAAATGGGCATGCCCACAGTCAATACCAAACTCCAAAGG
>NZ_JBFUJE010000590.1:0-2277 GCF_056401535.1 Luteibacter sp. P4_E6
AGCTATGACGGTTGATCTTGCCGCGACGGGTGCGGCGATCGCCCTTGCCCATGGGAAACTCCTTGATTCTGAATAATGATGAGGAACGGCCCGCCATCGTATCAGCGGAGCCGCAAATGGCAAGCCTGAGCCCCGTTCAGGGAACGCCCCGGCCGCCCTTACCACAGCCTTCGAGCTCGTCCGGACACGGGCCGGGGTCAAACTGGACGGTGGCATGACCCACCTGCCAGCGCTCGATGAGCATGGTCTTGATGGCGGTGAGACAGCGCGACTGATCGGCGCCGGGCTTCAGCTCGGCATGCAGCGTGGCCATCCGCGAGCCGGCCGTTACCTGCCAGACATGCACGTGGTGGATGTCGAGGATGTTCTCGTCCGCCTCGCGCAGGCCCTTTTCGATATCGGACAGGTGCACGCCTTCGGGTGTGCCTTCGAGCAGGATATGACCCGAGCGACGCAGCAGCGACCAGGCACTGCGCAGGATCAGCAGCGAGACCAGGATCGACAGCACGGGATCCGCCCAGAGCCAGCCAGCCCAGCGCACGGCCAGGGCCGCGAGCACCGCGGCGACCGAGCCGAGCAGATCACCGAGGACATGCAGGCTGGCGCCGGCGATGTTGACGTCGTCAGGGTCGTGACCGTGCAACGTGCGAAGAACCACCACATTGGCAACGAGGCCGATCAGCGCCACCACCAGCATCACACCGGACAGGATGGGCTGGGGATCGAAGAGTCGCTGCACGGCCTCGACGATGATGAAGGCGACCAGCGCGAACTGCGTCAGCGCGTTCACGAAGCCGGCAAGGACCTCGATACGGCCGTAGCCGAAGCTGCGCTGCGCGTCGGCAGGTCGTGCGGCGAAACGCGCCCCGAGGAAGGCCAGCAACAGGGCCAGTGCATCGACCAGCATATGACCCGCATCCGCCAGCAGGGCCAGCGATCCGGAGACCATGCCTCCGGCCGCCTCCACCAGCAGCATGATCAGGGTGAGGACGAAAGCGAACAGCAGCTTCTTCTCGCTGCTCCCTTCGAAGTGGCTATGGTCGTGCGCGTGCGCCTCGCCGTGCGAGTGGCCGGCGTGGGCTTGGGAATGATCGTGTGCCATGCGCGAAGGCTAGGGAATCGTGCCGCGGTTACACAATCACGGGTGCGCGCAGGACGGGCCGTGGATGTGGCCCGCATGCTCKCTGCGGTCTACTCGCAGGTTAACGAAATGCGCCGAAGCCAGCAGGAAACCGCCGCACGTAACGAGCACGCTATGAATGATGAGCGAGTCGCTGTGCAGGAAGGTCACTCCCAGCACCAGCAGCATCAGGCCTGGCGTCGCCAGGATCAACGGCAGGCGGCGGCGATGACGGCGGAAACCGGATATGAGCGCCGCGCTGGCCAGGACGCATGCAAAAGCGACGAAGCCCGCTTCGAAACGGTGGTCGGCGAGAAACGAAAGACCGAGCACCGGAAGCAGCGCCAGCACGAAAGGCAGCGCGGCGCAGTGGATGGCGCAAAGGAACGACGCCGTCGCACCGACGCGGTCGGCGGCGTGCCACCAGCGCCGGGGCGCCTCTGAATCGACTGGGGATTCGACAGGGAGATCGGTCATGAGATGYATAGCGTGACTTCTTGGACAGGTCCAGGCAAGCAATGATACTTTATAACATTGCAGAAGCCAAGCAAATCAACGCTTTCTGTATCCGGCCCCCACACAAGGGCTACCGACAGTTCTTGCAGATGCCGTGGACTTCGAGGGTCTGGGCCTGCGGACGGAACCCCAGGGCCTTGGCCTGCGCCTCGATCAGCTCCGCGACGCGCTCGTCGCAGACCTCCTGCGCACACTGGCACTTGTCGCAGATCAGGAAGGGCACCTGATGCGATTCGGCCGGATGGTGGCAGGACACGTAAGCGTTGATGGACTCGAGCTTGTGGATGAAGCTGTTCTCGAGCAGGAAATCGAGCGCCCGGTAGACCGTCGGCGGCGCGGCGTTGCCGTGCTTCTCGCGAAGCCTGTCCAGCAGGTCATAGGCCTTCACGGGCTTGCCTGCACTGGCCACCAACTCGAGGACTTCCCGGCGCAACGGAGTCAACCGCAGGCCACGCTCATTCGAGGCGTGCTCGACCGCCGCGACGAAGCTGCGTGCGTCGTCGTGGTGCTCGTGGTCATGTCGGTGGGCGGCTTGCGTGGTCACATCGAAATCCTCGTGTGCGTCAGTCTAACATGAGGCCACGTCAACGCTTTTTCGAGCCCGGCAGCGGGGGCGGCTGGGGGCCTGCACCGGCCGGTGG
>NZ_JBFUJE010000591.1:0-2274 GCF_056401535.1 Luteibacter sp. P4_E6
GTCAAAGGCAGCGCGCAGCGTGAGGATGAGTTCCTCCCGGATGGCGCCCTTCAGCAAATATCCCATCGCACCCGCCGACAGCGCCAGACGTGCATGCATGTCACCGGAGTAGGTCGTGAGCACGATGATGCGCGCGTCAGGGTCTTCCTTTCGGATGAGCCGGATGGCTTCGGCCCCGCCCATGTCGGGCATCTGCAGGTCCATGAGGGTGAGGTCCGGCCTGGTGCGCCGGAATTCCTCCACTGCCGCGCGACCCGTCGCAGCTTCCGCGCAGACGACCATGTCTTGCTCAAAGCCAATCATCGCCGCCACACCCTGCCGAAGGGCCGGATGGTCATCGACAATGAGGATGCGGATAGGACGTTCGCTGCTGGCGTCGGTATCCATGGGCGTCCGGAAATGCGGTGCGGCGGGTTGGGGCGAGTGTAGCGGCTGCAAGGTCGTCAGAGTCCATAAAAGGCACGGCGGTGCCACGTGAGGGGGGTCATGCGTGTGTGTGCCTTGAACACCCGGGTGAAATGCGACTGGTCCTTGAAGCCACAGTCGATGGCCACGTCGACGATGGTGCAAGACTCCTTCGACAGGCGCTCCATGGCGCGCTCCACCCGCTGCGTTTGCACCCAGCGGTGCGGCGGCATCCCATAGGTCTGCTTGAACGCCCGGCAGAAATGCCCGCGCGAGAGTGCGCAGACCTCAGCCAACCGTTTGGTCGACAGCTCCGAGTCGATGTTGTCCTGGACCAGCTGTTCAACGCGGCGCGTCTGCCACGAGGCCAAACCGCCGATATGCCCCGTGCGCGCCATCCGGGGAGGGGAGAGTTCTTCAATGGCCAACTGCATGTGTCGCACCGCTCCTGGAGCCAGCCAGTCCGCATTGACGAGCGCTGCAGACAAGACGTCGATGAGGCATGCCCCGAAGTTCTCGCCCGCTGGTGGCGCATCGGCCATCTCGCCTGTCGCAGAAACGAGAAGGTTGTCGGAAGGGGGACGAACGTTGACCGAGTCGTACGTCATGGAGAGCTCCGGAGGACGCTTTCCATTACGGTAGTCCGCAGCCTGGTCTCGCGTAACCGCCAGCCGCCGGTCATTACACCCCCCCAAATGGCGGGGTGGCGCATCGCCACTGAGACTATCGGACCGGGTGCTGGCAGGGTAATACTGTGGGCCAAAGCCGCCACATGGATGGTCCAAAAGACGGCCGTCACTCAGGGGACTTTTGCCATGGTCAGCCATTTTTCATTGCCTGCAGGTTGGCGACGCAACGCGGGCTTGGCCCTGGTCATGGTGTGGCTCTCTATGTGGTCGGCCCTGTCCGTGGCTGAGCGCACAACACCCACCCTCGGCCACTTTCAGCACACGCCGTTTGGCAAACGGGAAGGGGCGCCCAGTGACATCGGCGCGTTCGCGCAGACCTCCGACGGATTCCTGTGGATAGCCGGGGCGCGCGGCATCACACGCTTTGACGGCCGGACCTTTGAGGACTTCGTGCCGGCGGCTGGTGAATCGCTCGCAGCGACCCAGGTAGACGTGCTCTTTGCTCCAAAAAGCGGCGGAATGTGGCTTGGCTACAGCGGTGCAGCGGTCGACTTTCTCAAGGACGGCCAACTGACCCATTTCGGTCGGGCAGAAGGCATGGTTGGCGGGCCGAAACGCTTCAGGGAGGGGCCGGACGGGTCAGTCTGGTGTTTCTCACTTGCCGGTGTGCGCGTCTATCGCGACCACCGCTGGGAGACGGTTGCGTCCGGGCCGCAGGGAACTGATTTCAAGACCGGGGTGTTCGCCCCCGACGGCACACTGTGGATTGGTGGCAACCGGGGAATCTACACGCTGGAACAGGCGAGCCACTCGCCCCGGATGGTCCGCGACGGCATCGTGGTGATGCAGCTTGAAATGGACAGCAAGGGCGTTTTGTACGCCCGCACCCACGACAGGAAGATTCTCCGGTTCAAGACCGACGGGCAGTTGTCACCCGTCGAGATGCCCGCCATCAATGACGCGACGAATCTCTTGGTCGATGGGGACGACAATGTATGGATTCCGGCCGGAAAGAACGGTGTGCATTTCATCGCCGCCGGCACGTCACGGCTGGATACCATTGGCAGCGGCGACAGCCTGAGCGGCGAATCTGCCTGGCCTGCGACCCGTGACAGGGAGGGGAACGTCTGGATTGGTACGGAGGCGGGCATAGATCGCTTCCACTTCGCAGTCCTTTCCAAAGTCGCTGTTCCCCACGGCATGCACGAACTGGCCATCGCACCAGTTTCGGGAGAGGAAG
>NZ_JBFUJE010000592.1:0-2270 GCF_056401535.1 Luteibacter sp. P4_E6
ACCTTGTCTCCGCAGCACTCTGCTGTGCGCTGATGAGCGCCCTGCGGGACGCGACCACCTTGTGGATCGCCCTGGCGTCTGTGTCGAAAGACTGGGGTCCTGGAGTGTCTGTCTCGATCGGCTTTTCCGCCTATCTACTGGGCGGCTATCTCGGGGCACTCACCCTCGCGCCTGCCCTGTTCGCCATCCGGGAACAAGTCAGGAAGACCCATTCTTTGACCGCCGTGTTGCGCAGCACCCTGTTCAGGGATACCTGCGCATGGGTCGTCCCCGTCCTCGTCATTCTTGCGTGGCAAGCGACCCTTCATGCCGGATATGTGCAGCAAGCCGCCCGGCTCGCGATGGTCCTGCCGGTGATCGGGATGGCGTTCCGGCATGGATGGCATGGGGCGGCCCTCGCCGGCATGGGTGCCAGCATCGCGATGGCACTCACCAGCACGGTCATGCGTGACCCTATGCTGATTGAATGCCAGGTCGCACTCGCCTTCGTCCTGTCGGCAGCGCTCCTGATGGGCGGCAAGACGCAGCCTGCCGCCCAAATGGTGTCCACTGCGACGCTGTCGCCGTAGGTCTTTAAAGGGCCCTGGGCCTTCAGGCACGACCCTTGTTGCACTCGATCGGATCTTTGCATTTGACCATCAGCGCCTGCGGAACCCCGGCGTGCGATTGAGACGCGACGGCAGGTTTGGCAGTGCGCAGGTCGCTTGCGGTGGCGAAGCCACAGGTGAGCGAAAGAACCAGAGCAGACAGCAGTGCGGTGCGGATATACGTGGTCATTGTCGATCTCCATGATGGGTTGAGTTGCCAGCACGCGTTCGGACGCGATGCTGGCCCCTTCATGGTGCCTGTATGCGCAGGCAGTCTGCTAATCGACGGGAGCGCCTTTCGTCCGGGGCCTCCTTAGCTGGACCTGAGCCCGCCCTTCTTGCCGCTCTGCTCGTTAGCCAGAGTGGCCTCAGGCACAGCCTCATGGGGGTTGAGCCCGAGGACGGGACGCTACTCAGATCTGGGGAAACGTCGCACCATCACCGTCACTCCGAGATTGTCCAGCCTGAAGGCGACCTCTTCGCGGGAGAACTGCCCCTCGATCAAGAGATTCAGCACCTTTTCGGTGTCGTGAATAACCAACTGCCCTTTTTCAAAACTGAAGTGCATACCTTGCCAGTGCAGATGCGTATCGTCTTCCGGATTACCCACCATAGCCATTCCCCCTGTGGAACGTTGTTGTTGGAAAATTTATCGCTCGAATGCGTTCACATGTCACCGAGGCAACGAGGCAACGAGGCAACGAGGAGATTTATACGCGATCCCCGGGTGCGGGGCTTTGTTAACTGGAGACTAAAAAGCCAACGCGATGACAAAGCCGAGGCCCACGTCACACACGCTCGGCACTCAACAAAAACAAAGGCCCCGCATCGCTGCGGGGCCTTGTTTTTTACTGGCGGAGAGGGTGGGATTCGAACCCCCGGTTGGCTTTCACCAACGCCTGATTTCGAGTCAGGTACATTCGAGCACTCTGCCGCCTACGGCGGGGATCCAGACTAGCGTCAGACTGCCACAGCACATCAGGCGGCAGCGCCAGGACGTTTCACAGGCTCCACTGACAACCGAAACCCTAGTGCGCCAAAAACCCTGTTCATCGTCTCGAACTTAGGTTGTGCGCCAGGTCGAAGAGCCTTGTACAGACTTTCACGACCGAGACCAGCATCCTTTGCTACCTGAGCCATCCCACGTGCTTTCGCAACATGACCCACAGCACGAAGCATTTCGTCTGTGTCGCCATCTTCGAGGACTTGGCGCACGTACTCGGCAACCGCCTCATCACTATCAAGGATTGCGGATAGGTCGAACGGTAGGAGTTGGGTACTCATTCTCAAATTCTCCGGTGACGATCCTAACGATTAGAGATCGGCAGCCATGCCTTTGGCTTTCTTGATGTCGCTGGTTTGGGACTTCTTGTCCCCACCGCACAGAAGGATCACGACCTCCTTCCCACGCTGGATCAAATAGACTCGATACCCTGCACCCACATCTACTCGTAATTCTGAAACGCCTTCGCCGACAGGCTCGCAGTCACCAAAGTTACCCATCGCGACTCTATCGATCCGGCGAGCGATGGCAACCTTGGCCTTAATGTCTCTAAGTTCCTGGTGCCACTTAGCAAATCCATCGGTTTGTTTTACTGTGATTTCCATAACTTACGATGGCTCCGGAGACGCACACGTATTCCTGTGACGCAATTGTATCCTTCTGGATACAGGATGCAAGCA
>NZ_JBFUJE010000593.1:0-2269 GCF_056401535.1 Luteibacter sp. P4_E6
CCACGTTTGCCGCTGCCGCCCTCCTGCTCCTTTGTGCTTTTCAGGCAACGGCAACCTCGCTGGACCAGGCGAACGACCTGACCAGGCAACGGGTGAAGGAAACAATGGCGAAGGAGCGCATCCCCGGCATGCAGATCGCCGTGATCAAAGGCGATCGCGTTGTGCTGTCTGAGAGTTATGGCTGGGCAAACGTCGAGAATCGTGTTCCCGCCACTAAGACCACTCTATTTCCACTCAACTCGGCGACGAAATCGTTTACCGGCGTAGCCATGATGCAGCTGGCCGAGGCAGGCCTGGTGGATCTGAATGCCCCGATCTCGCGCTACCTCGACGGCTTGCCTGAAGCATGGCGCCCCATCCGTGTGCGCCAACTCCTGGCGCACACGTCGGGGCTGCCGGATATCCTCGATGAGCAAGGCTTGCTCGGCGGAGGCTCCGAAGCCGACGCCTGGCAGGCGGTGCAACGGCTCCCGATGGCCGCAGCCCCCGGAGAACGTTTCACTTACAACCAGACCAACTATGTACTGCTGGCTCAGATCATCGCAAAGCAGTCAAAAATGCCCTACGAGCAATACATGGCGACGCGCCAGTTCACTCCTGCACACATGGCGCGGGCGACGTTCGGCGACAGCTACGATCTGCTCCCCAACGCGGCCACCATGTACAGCTATTTTCCCCGTAAGACGGATGCGCCCGGTGCCAGCCAACGTCTGTCGCATTGGTTCTACGACATGTCTCCCGGGCTCTGGTCGGGAGGTGGAATCATGACCACCGCGGATGACGTCGCACACTGGCTGGCATCGATGTCCAAGGGTGAGTTGATCAGTAAAGCCGGCATGCGGGCCATGTGGACACCCGAGAAGTTGAACAGCGGCGCCGATGGTGACTGGGCCGCGGGCTGGCACGTGCTGAAAACAACGCCCGTGCGAGAAGTCGCCGGCATGGGTGGCGCCCGTGCCGCCTTCATCGTGTATCCCGATGAGCGCTTGGCCATCGTCGTGCTGACCAACCTCGTCGGGTCGAACCCCCAGAACTTCATCCCGAAAATCGCGGAAGCCTACCGCTCAACACATGCGGACGCTGGGGAAATCCAGGCGCAATAACGGCAAGGGGCGCAAGGGACAGCCGGCGAGGATATCCGCGTGTGTTAGATGTGGATCTCTCACCAGGAGGGAGAACGTCGATATGAAGATGCTATTCGTTGGCCTTGTTCTGATCGCGGCAGCCGCCTCTGCGAACGCTGGCGGTATAGGCAATCGCGGGAACCTTGGCCACGCCCCCAGCAACGCGCCGGTGTGTCCCGATGGGCAAGTGGCTCAGTTCGTCGGCGTGATCAACGGCAAGGCTACCTGGCGCTGCGTACCCGTTTAAGCAAGGTGTCGTATTGAGCGGGCAGGCCTTGTCGTTTCATCGGACAGGCCTGCCCTTTTTCACCCACTCCCCTGCGCTGCCACTGGCAGCACATCCCGACGCGTGTCATCGCAGCTCGCCTTCACCGGCACCGACATCAGCGCTCCGCGAAGTGAACGAAGGAGGACGCGGTCACATTGCTCCGTGATCGGCTGGCCGCGTTCCATGCGTTCGGTGTTGCCCTCCATGTAGCGGATCGTGCGGAACGGCGTGGTCGTCGACGAGCTGGCTGCGTCGGCGAAGGCGATGTCCAGCGATTGTCCGAGCAACTGGCCGCCCTGTTCTTTCAGCAGCTCGCCGCCGTTGGCTGTCCAGTGCGCGACCGGGTTGGGGTCCGCCTCTGCATCCGAGATGACGCGTATCGTGTTTACGTAGCTGCTGCGCTTCGATTCGCCTGGTGCAAACAAGGCCACTGTGTTGTCGAGCACCAGGGTTGTCTGGTCCTGCGTCAGCGAGAACACGGGAGTCACGACCACGACCCACGTATCAGGGTGCCCAGCTCCACGCGGGAGTACGGGCATCTGTGTGCCGGATAGTGTCCACGCCTTGCTGCGCCCGGCCAATTCAGTGTAGAGGAACGTGCCGAGCACGGGCTCGTATGGCTCAAGTACCTTATTGGCCTCCGTCTCGATACGGGTCTTCTGCGACTCGCGGCTGCCCTTCGAGATAAGGGCATGCGTAAGCACGCCGGCAAGCAACCCTACGGCGTTCGGCGCCGGATACATCATGCTCACGGGCGCCACGCCCGCCTGGTCGAAGTTGACCACACCGCGAAAAACCACCTTCTCCGAAAGCGGAAGTTGCATCGCCCAACGGAGGGTTGCGGGGTCGGCCAGGCGCGGCGGTGTCGCGTCAGGCG
>NZ_JBFUJE010000594.1:0-2268 GCF_056401535.1 Luteibacter sp. P4_E6
GGAGTAGACGGGTTCGGTGACGACGCACGAGGTGAAGCCGGGGATATCCGTGATGATGCGTGTTTCGAGGACGCACCGGATAAACGTGCCGCGTAGCATGAGCGTGTCGGGATGCTGGAGCGGCGTTGCGCTAGAAACATCTGGCAGGTCTTTTGCCGTATAGGCAAGGTTGTTGGTGGCGCTCATCCGCGGAGGTCCGCCAGCACCGGGCATGCCTGGGAGGCCGAAGCCGCCCGCGCCCCCTGCTGCGCCAGCGTCAGGAGCGGGTGCGGCCGCCCCTTCGGTCACTGCCTGGAAGCCAGCGCCGTTGTTGGCTGCAGCAATGCGACGTTCAAGCAGCGTCGGCTGATGAGGAGCCTCCGGCATGACTTGCACCGGCACCGGCGGTGGGGTGTTTTGTACCGGAGGAAGGAACGGAGAGAGTGCGACCGAATCCGGTTCCTTGGCAGGCTGGTTGCCGAAGGAAGCGCCCGGTGCGATGGGTGCATCCGGCACCACAACTGTCTCTTCGTGCGATTTATTCGCTGGCTTGTCCCTCGATCCGGAGCTATGGAACAACCAGAACGCGACCACCACGAGCAGCAGCACGATGCYGCCGAGCAGGCCGAGCGCGCTGCGATTCATGCGTCGCATGTCGTTCGTGGTCAGATGCGGCGCTGCACCATCCAGATCCGGCTGTGGTGCCTGCCGCTGCTGGTTCGAATACGGATTGCCGGCCAGTGGATCACGCTCGCCGGCGTGATGCTCACTCGACGGCGGAACATGGTTGCTGCCGTTGGACTCGTCGTCCGGCTGATAGGGATTGTTCGGGCTCACTTCTTTGTGTTCCTTCGCAGGCCCACGACATTGTCGTCGTGACGAATAACCAGGTAGTTGTACGTGCCGTGGACCACGATGGTGTTGCCTTCCACGGTGGTGTTCACTACCGAGTCTTCTCCATGTTCCTTCTCACGCATGTAGATCGTCGGGAAGTTGCCCGTCGGAAACTGCTTGAGGTCCGGCATCTTGATATACGTGAATCGGCCATCGTCGTAGACGTTGATCGGTACGAGCCAGGGAGCCACTTTGCGCGACTTGGAGAAGTCGTAATCGAAGTTGTAGTCACGACCTTTCACGAGGTCCGTGTCGAGTTCGGGTGTCTCTTCGACCTTCTTCGACTCGCTCATGAAACTCGTGTCGGCGGGGTAGGTGAAGGTCACCTTGTACTGCACGCCCGCGCGACGAGCCTGGTCGAGCGTCTTCCAATCCGTGGCGACGACCTTCAGCTCCAGGATGTAGGAGTGCGTGGCCGTGCGGATCATCATGTTGGTGTCGACATCGACGTTCTTCGGCTTGATGTAGAAGACGTTGTCGCGACGGGTCAGGTCCCAGCCACTGCTGAAGCCGGTGCTGTAGTCGAGAATCTTTTCGTTGGGGCTCAGCTCGATCTGCGTGGTGATGCCGAGGCCTGTCCGTACGGTGTAGATACGGTCGGGCTGATATTCATACGGCTGCACCGCGATCGCGGTTCCCGTTGAGGACGGCGCGGGAGTGGTGGTCGGAGTGGTCTCCGCATCGGCCACGGTCAGGACACCCGATAGGGCGAAGCCCAGACTGCAGGCCAGACTCAGCTTGCTGGAACGATTCATTTAACGGCGCCCTCCATTGGCGGCGCGGGTCACGGGACGAGCCGCGGGCGCGGCGGCCTGCGGATACGGAGCGGTCGGACCAGCAGCTTGCGGCTGCGTGGCATAAGCCGCCTCTGACGGAATAGGCGAGGGCGGAATGCCGACGGCCTGCTGAAGCGGGATAGCCTGGGCCTGCGGGGCCTGGCCAGGTGCCGCAGCCGGCGCCTGCGGGCCGTATGCGCCAGGGGCTGCCATCTGCTGCGCGGGTGCACCGTTGGGYGAACCCGCTGCAGGCGCCCCAGCGGCAGGGGCGCCGGGCACAGCGCCCGGCACAGCACCCGGAGCTTGCCCTGCAGGATTCACCGGGGCATTCGGATCGGTAGATTCTGCGGGCGGGAGTGAGCCGTAGTCGTTGTCGACGCGGTAACCCGTCACCTGGAAGCCCAGCGGATTCTCGATCCGGTTCTGGTCGTCCATGCGCAGGTTGGGCTTGTAGGTGAACGAGATCGTGGCGATCTTATTGTCCAGCGGATACGTCGACCCATTCACCTTGTCGAACACGTTGCGCTGGAAACGCACCGTCGCGCCTTTCGGTGTCTGGCCGTTCTCACCGCCGATCAGCGAGATGCTGAGAATCTTCACCCGGATCGCCCGGCTCTTA
>NZ_JBFUJE010000595.1:0-2268 GCF_056401535.1 Luteibacter sp. P4_E6
CGGCTCCCACAAGGTGAGTGCCTACTTCTTCTTCGAGGGTGCGGGAGCTGGCGCCGGCGCTGGCGTCGCGCCGGCGGGCTTCGCGGCGGTGCCGCTGGCCGGGCACTGGCCCTGCGGGTTCAGGGTGCCCTGGCTCTGCAGCTGGGAAACCATCTGCTGGCCGCGCTCCTGGCCCCACTGCTTGCCGATCTGCATGCCCTCGGCCATGGTCGCCGGCATCTGGGTGATCACCTTCTGGCCCAACGGCGAACGGTAGAACTTGAGCAGGCCGTCGATATCCTCGGCGGTGAAATGCTTCTGATAGACCGGCACCATGCGGCCGATGAGCTGATTGGTCGCGTTGGCGTCCACAAAACCCTGCCAGTAGCTGGCCGGCACGCAAGGCAGAGCGCTCTGCATCACGCCCGCCATCTGGCTGTTCATCTGGCTGAGCATGCGGCCCATGCCGACGGCGTCCATCAGCTGGCGCACCTGCTGCTCGCTGGGCTGCGCCGCGAGCGCCTGGCCCGCACAACCCGCCAGCACCAGGCCGACGGCAATCCCTTTCCACTTACGCATGCGTCATGTTCCTCTTCGGGATGGATGGCACACCCCTCCCCGGGGCGACGGCCATGGTAGCCGCCTCGGCCTCCGCCGGGTACGCCGATGCGGCGGGGTACCGATCCCGCAAATCACCTGTGCTGAACCGTCACAAGTCGAGGCGGAATGAAGGCGGAAAACCCTTGGTATAGTCGGGGGCTTCCCCCATTTATGTCGGCACATGGACAGCATTCGCATCCGCGGCGCCCGCACGCACAATCTCAAGAATATCGACCTCGACCTGCCCCGCGATCGCCTGATCGTGATCACGGGGCTGTCCGGGTCCGGTAAATCCTCGCTGGCTTTCGACACGATCTATGCCGAAGGCCAGCGTCGCTACGTCGAGTCGTTGTCCGCCTATGCGCGGCAATTCCTCTCGATCATGGAAAAACCGGACGTGGACACGATCGAAGGCCTCTCGCCGGCCATCTCGATCGAGCAGAAGTCGACTTCCCATAATCCCCGCTCCACCGTCGGTACGATCACCGAGGTGTACGACTACCTGCGCCTGCTCTACGCGCGGGTCGGTACGCCGCGCTGCCCGACCCACGGCATCGCGCTGGAAGCGCAGACCGTCAGCCAGATGGTCGACACCGCGATGGCACTCGATGCCGACAAGCGGTGGATGCTCCTGGCGCCGGTGATTCGCGAGCGCAAGGGCGAGCACGTACAGGTGTTCGACCAGTTGCGCGCGCAAGGTTTCGTCCGCGCCCGCGTGGATGGCGAGGTCTATGACCTCGACGCCGTGCCGCCGCTGACTTTGCGCCAGAAGCACACGATCGAAGCCGTGATCGACCGCTTCCGTCCGCGCGAGGACATCAAGCAACGCCTGGCCGAGTCTTTCGAGACCGCCCTGCGCCTTGGCGAAGGCATTGTCATCCTGGTCGATATGGATGATGCGAAGGCCGCGGAGCAGCTGTTCTCGTCACGCTTTTCGTGCCCGATGTGCGATTACTCGCTCCCGGAGCTCGAGCCGCGCCTTTTCTCGTTCAATTCGCCGGTCGGCGCCTGCCCGACCTGCGACGGCCTGGGCGTTACCCAGGTGTTCGATCCGTCGCGCGTGGTCGGCCACCCCGAGCTCAGCCTCGCCGGCGGCGCCATCCGCGGCTGGGACCGTCGCAATGCGCACTATTTCCAGCTGATCATCTCGCTGGCCAAGTACTACGGGTTCGACCCGGAAACGCCGTGGCGCGAGCTAGCCAAACCGATGCAGAACGCCGTGCTCAACGGCTCAGGCAAGGACGTCATCCCGTTCCGGTACATCACGGACCGCGGCGGCAAGGTCACCCGCGAGCATAAGTTCGAAGGCATCCTGCCCAACCTCGAGCGTCGCTACCGCGAAACCGAGTCGGCTGCCGTGCGCGAGGAGCTGTCCCGTTACATCGCGGATCATCCCTGCCCGGATTGCGGCGGCCAGCGCCTGAACCCGTCGGCACGGAACGTGTTCGTTGCCGACCGCGCGATCCCCGAACTCACCTCGCTCGCCATCGACCATGCCCTCGGCTTCTTCGAAGGCCTGAAGTTGCCGGGCTGGCGTGGCGAGATCGCGGTGAAGATCGTCAAGGAGATCCGCGAGCGCCTGACCTTCCTCAACGATGTCGGCCTGAACTACCTCACACTCGATCGCCAGGCGGACTCCCTGTCCGGCGGCGAGGCGCAGCGCATTCGCCTGGCCAGCCAGATCGGTGC
>NZ_JBFUJE010000596.1:0-2259 GCF_056401535.1 Luteibacter sp. P4_E6
CGTTGAGCGTGGTCGTGCCGTCGTTGATACCGGCGGTCGAATAGTCGCGGTCGGTGAACTCACGCGAGCTGTCGCTGTACTTCATGCCGAACTTGATCGACTGCAGCGGACCGTCTTCGAAGTCGTAGCGCAGGTCGAGCTTGGCACCGCCGCGCTTCTGGCCCGAGCGGATGTCGGTGACCTCGCCATAGTCGTTGGCGTACATGTTCTGCAGGTTGTTGACCGAGTTCAGCAGGCCCGGGGTCAGCGACGGATACGGAAAGCCATGACTGCCATAGGTGAGCAGCGAGCTCTGGTTGTACGCGAAGTTGTCCTGCGAATACTTGTCTTCACGGCCGTCGATCTCGACGTGGTTCGGGCGATCGTTACGACCGATGCTCCAGAACACATTGGGCGAGATGGTCCAGCCACCCGCGGTCTTGTCGGCGCCCAACTGGATCGTCGCCAGATCGGCCCGCTCGGGATTGGTTTCGTACCAGAAGCGGTTGGCAATGCGGCCGATGTTCGGACTGTAAACACCCGGCGTGGACGTGGGAACGTAAGTCACGTCCTGCGGCAACAGCTGGTTATACGTGGTGTTCTGCTCGGTCAGCGCATAGGCATACGTCATGCGCGCGTAAGCTTTCAGCGTGGGATCGACGTTCCAGTCGAGCGAAATATTGCCGCCGTAGCGACGCTCGAAGCCGGACGCCACGCCGACATTGGTACCCAGGCTGGTCAGGTTGTGCGCCGGGTCGTAACCGGGCGCATTCTGGCCGTCGGACGTCGCGTGCAGGAAGGCCCAGGAGCCGTCGTTCGAGGCACTTTCCGCCGCGCCGATCTCGCTATTGGCGATATTGCGATAGTCGTAGTAACCACTGACGTACACGCCGAACTGCTTTTCCGAGCCGAACTTGCCCTGCAGTTCGCCGGCAAGGCCACTGCCCAGGCCGCTACCGCCGTAATCCCGCGCACGGCTTTCCACGCGCCCGCTGGTAGTCACGCTGCCGCTGAAATCCTTCTTGAAATCGAACGCGCTAGGCGTGCGAAAGTCGATCGTGCCACCGATGGCGTCCCCGTCCATGTCGGCCGTCGAGGTCTTGTTGAGCACGATGGTCTGCAGACCCGACGGCGGCAACAGGCTGAGCTGCACGCTGCGGCTGTACGGCATGCCCTGGGCGACGTTGCTGCCGTTGACAAGGTTGACGTTGTACTCCGAAGGCAGGCCGCGAACCGAGGTAAACATGCCCTCGCCGCGCGCCGCACCGTCGATACCACCGAAGTAGCCCGAGCCCGTGGTCGTCACGTTCACGCCCGACATCAGGCCCAGCGCCTCGGCCACGTTGTGCACGGCGGTGTGCTGCAAATCCGCCGCGGACAGCACGTCCACGGTGTTGATCGAGTCCATCCGCATATTGGTGGCGTCGTAGCGGTTAGCGACGACACTCAACGCCTTCATCTGCACGGCCTTGTCTGGCTTCGGCGGCGTCGCCTGGCTGTCGGCCGCAGGCTTCGCGGGCGACGTGGGTGGCGGCGGTGCCGGTGTCGCATCCTGCGCAAACGCCGACCCACCGAGTACGGCACATAAGGCCACGGCCAGACACTTCTTGTTGAAACCCCTATCGATACCCACGACTTACCCCCACCCCGAGATGCTTTAGGAAGCACGCGCGACATTGCGCCGCGCGATGCGCAGTTCAGCTGACCAGCGGGTTCGTCGCGCGGCCCGGACGGAATGGATCACACACGCCAGCGTTAGCGGGCGTGCGAAAACATCACGACGGGCGGTTGAACGTGCCGATCAGGACAGACGGACGATCAGCGGGAGGTTTGCGGCGGAGAATAGCCAGCGACGCACTTGCCACGCGAACGCAGGGCGCTCAGCTTGGCACGTGCGAGGATCGGCAGGCCGTCGGCCATGACGAGCGCGAACGGACGACCTGCGAAGGCGCAGCTGGCGTTTTCATGTGAATTGGGGCGACGCATCGTAGCGGTCTGTCCGTCATTCATCGCGAGCTGCGAATCGGCATACCGTGTGGTTGCCGGAAGGGTTACGCGAACGGACGTCCAATCGAACGCCGTGCGTGATGCAAGATATAGCGTACTGTAAAAAGGGCGTCAACTGCCAAAAATGCATAGGCGACAGCTTGTTGCATCGCACCAGTGACGAAAGACGTGCAGACGCAAGAAGTCGCGAAGGCCTGTCAGGCAGAGACGCGCGCCCAGGCGCAGCGTCTCATCACGGTTCGCCCCGGCGACGGCGCCGCACCGTGTACAAGG
>NZ_JBFUJE010000597.1:0-2246 GCF_056401535.1 Luteibacter sp. P4_E6
GTGCTGGTACGCATCAACCGTGAGCTGGGTGGGGACTTCGATCCGCAGGCCTTCGAGCATCGCGCGGTGTGGAACGCGGAACGTGAGCGCATCGAGATGCACCTGGTGAGCCGCGTAGCGCAGCAGGTGACGGTGGCAGGCCAACGCTTCGGCTTCGCCGCCGGCGAGTCCATCCACACGGAGAACTCGCACAAGTTCACACCGGCGTCGTTTGCGCGCCTTGCCGCCGCCGGTGGCTGGCGAGTTGACCGGGAGTGGATTTCTTCCGATCCCGGGTTTGGCGTATTCGCCTTGGTCTAGCGGACTTCGTCGACCGTCATGTAGCCGGCGTCACTCACACTCACCACGGCACGGCGGTGCGCCTGGATACTCACGGCGTCTTCGGTGCTCGCGCCGATCACGCGCGCCGTCGCTTCAATGCCGACAGGATCGTTTCCACGACGTTTCTGTCTGCCGGAGAACCGCGCACGGTTGTAGCCCGACCATGTGGTGAATATGAGCGCGCAGATGACGGCGGCGATCAGCACCACATTGAGGTCGCCTTCCTTGTGGGAGGGTTGCAGGACGTAGAGCTGCAACCAGGCGTTGCGCACGCCGAAGGCCCAGGCACCGAGGGTGATCAGCGGCAGCCAGAGAAATGCCCAGAACAGCCACGCGATGACGGTGACCACGCTGAACACGGCTTTCTGTACCGAGGACTGGCGCTCGGGGCGCTGGATCAGGATGGCTTCGGCTTTCATCGCAGTCCCCGGTCCGGGCTGACCCACACCGCACGCGTGCCCTTGCGCTTCATCAAGGCTTTGGGCATCGCAACGATGGAGGTCGCCGTGTTAAGGATCCAGTACACCAGCGGGTACCAGATCATCCAGTAGTAGTTCCGGCCGATGCGCGTTTCATAGCGACGGTCGACCAGCAGGCTGATCAGAAACTGCAGCAGGCAGATCGCGCCGAGCACCACACCGTGCCACTGCGGCAGCAGCGTTTCGATATACAACGAGGGCGGCAGCTCGATGAACAGCCCGAGCACCCACAGCGTGACGATGATCGCCATGGTGTACGACCAGACAAGGCTCATCACGTATTCGATGGCGACCGGCCACATGCGACGCTGACGCCAGGCGAACAGCTTCTTCGTGTAACGCAGCAGCACTTCGGAGCCACCCTGGGCCCAGCGCAGGCGCTGCTTCCACAGGCCGCGGATCGTCTCCGGCATGAGGATCCAGCACAGGGCATTCGGTTCGTAGCGGATTTCCCAGTGGCGCATCTGCAGCCGCCAGCTCACGTCGATATCCTCGGTGACCATGTCGGTGTTCCAGTAACCGACGTCGTGCAACGCGCTCTTGCGGAACGCGGCGATCACGCCCGAGATCGTGAAGATGCGTCCATAGACGCGCTGCGCACGCTTGATCAGGCCGATGATGGACGAGAACTCGCCCACCTGCAGTTTGCCCAGCAGGGTGGAGCGATTGCGGATGCGCGGATTGCCGGTGACCGCGGCGACGCGGGGACTATCGAGCAAGTGCGACAGCAGCCAGTGAGTGGCGTAGTCGTCGAGCAGGGCATCGCCGTCGACACAGACCAGGAAGTCCGCGTTGGACGCCAGGGCGGCGGCGCGCAGACCCATGGCCTTGCCCTGGTTGCTCGACATGTGGATGACGCGCAGCTTCGGGTACTGGTCGAGCAACTGGTCGAGCTGGGCACCCGTATCGTCGGTCGAACCGTCGTTGATCGCGATGATTTCGAAGTTCGGGTACTGCTGCGAAGCGAGGTGGGCGATGGTTTCGCGTACCTGCTCGCCTTCGTTATGGCAAGGCACCACAAGGGTGACCATGGGGTATTCCGGCAGCTCGGGCGGTTTGACGCGTACCGGCTCGTTACGTTCCCAACGCATGAAATAGATCACGCCGCCGGTCATCCAGAACAGCGACATCACCAGCGGATAGAAGAACGCGAATTCCAGCAGTATGTGGAGAATTCCGCCGTTCATCGGATGGGCTCCGGATAGGGATAGTCGGATGCCGAAATAAAAGGCCGGATGGTTTCCAGGCCAGGATGGTCGTGGAGGAAGTCGTCCGGGTAGTAACCGATGTGCCACGCACCCGCGGCCTGCACGGTGCGCATGCGTAAGGCAAGGTCGCGGTCGTCGATGGGCTGGTGCGTACGCCAGTTCTGCGTGGCGAATTCGAACAAGGTGCGCTCGAAGCTGTTCGGAACCATCGCGACTTGGGCGGCAAGGTGCTTGTACC
>NZ_JBFUJE010000598.1:0-2241 GCF_056401535.1 Luteibacter sp. P4_E6
GCGCAATAGCGACAGCCACCTTGACCCAGGTCGGGATGAACTTCGTCGATTTATCGAGCAAGCCGTGGTAGTTGCCGAGCACCGCCTGGTCCTCGGGCGCGAACTGCGGTTGCTTGCTCTTCTCCATCAAACGCAGCGCTTCTGAGCTGAGATACATGCTGTTACGCACGTTGTTGATCTCGCCCTGCGGCACGTCGGCGAGCGTCGGACGCTGCGCCACCTGGTCGCCGATGCGATCGGTGAGGGCAACCAGCGCAGCGAAGGTCGACGGCGTGGCCTGCTTGGTCTGGATGTAGTGCTCGATCTCGTCGCGCGGCGAGGCGACAGCCGGCGCACCGGTGGCGTACTTGGACAGCGTTTCGCTGGCGTGGTGCGCCACCGAAACGAAGGTCTGCGTTTCCCCGGGCGTCACCGCCTTGTTCAAGGCGTACGCGCTGGGCACCGTGCCGATCAGGATCAACATGATCAGGCCCATGCCCTTCTGCCCGTCGTTCGAGCCATGCGCGAACGACACGCCCGTGCAGGTGAGGATCAGCAGGCTGCGAATCCAGAACGGTGGCGGCTGGTCGCCATGCGGTTCCGCGTAGAGTTCGGGCGCTTTGACGAAGCGCTTGAGGAGCATCAGCAACGCAAAGGCCAGACCGAAGCCGATCAATGGTGAAAACAACAGCGCCTTGCCAACGCTCAGCGCCTGGCTCCAGTCGACAGCCGCATTCGCGTTGCCTGAATTCATCAGCTGATTCATGAGACCCACGCCGATGATCGAACCGATCAACGTATGCGAACTCGATGAGGGAAGGCCGAGATACCAGGTGCCGAGATTCCAGATGATGGCTGCCAGCAACAAGGCAAACACCATGGCAAAGCCGACGGATGAGCCCACGTTGAGCACGAGTGCGATCGGCAGCAACTGCAGCACCGCGTAAGCCACCGCGCCGCTGGAGATCATCACGCCAACGAAGTTCCAGCCGCCCGACCAGACCACCGCGAAGGTGGCAGGCAGCGAGCGTGTGTAGATCACCGTCGCCACCGCGTTAGCGGTGTCGTGAAATCCGTTGACGAACTCGAAGCCCAGCGCGATCAGCAGAGCGATGCCGAGCAGGACGTATTCGAAAGCAGGACTGGTGGGCGCGACGTGGAGGTCGTGCCCCAGTTGCGAACCGACGTAGACCGCCGCGGCGAGCAGGACGGCGGCGAACACCCCCAGGCTCAGGTAGCGGGTAAGCGGGGAGCCGGCGGTCGGCTCGCTCAAAACCGTACTGTTCATGGTGCGCCTCCGGTTAAGACAGACCAGAGGTAACAAGGGGGTGTGACCGTCTTGTGTCAGTTAGTGAAAATCAACCTGAATGGCCAGGTTTGACGGGCAGCGGTGCCCGCCCGTGGCCGAAACTCCAGAGTTAACGAGGATCTGGGTCGTCCCCGTCCGCTTTGTCGCCGTCAGCCACCGTTGTCGCTGCACCGGCCTCACCCGAGACGCCTGTGCGAATGGACTTGTCGTCTGACGTCTTACGGGACGAAAACACCCACACCGTAAACACCAGGAACCCACCGAACGTGACTGCAAGCAGTGCAATGGAGGGGGACCGAACGTAGGAATAGAACGAGTTCCATGCGTCTGACAGGCCGTTGTGCGCCTTGCACAGAGCAAAGAGAAGAAGATAGAAACCCGCGAATCCGACTGCGAAAACGTGACCGAGCTTGAATTGCCGAAGGAAGCGGGCCATGGACCCAGTCTTGTGGCGAAAGATAAGCACAAAAAGAAGGCATAACAGAAAGAACGAGAGCACGATCGATCCTCATTGGTTGATTGGTAGTGTCACCGGCGTCCGCCAGGCGGCCTGCGACGGGGCCCTCCAATCGCAAAGATTGTGATGATGGCAATCTCTACGACTGGACCGCCGATCTCTATTCGATACATTCGTACATATCGTCGCCAAAGAGCTCGATCCGAGGTTGTCGCTCAGCGCCAGAACATCAACTGTCCAACGTAAATTGGACCAGACTTTCGCAGTCTTTTATGTAGGCCTCGGCTTTCGCGGGCGCGTATCCATGACTTCCCGCTCGCCTTACGCTGTCGTTACCACTTATTCGTGTCCGCGTCTGGCGCCTGCAACACCGTGACCACGAGGGCGGCCCAAGGAGACGCGGAGCGCGGTCGCTTATGCGTCCTCGCCCAAGATGACGTCGCGCTCTCGCTCAAAGATAGGATATGTCGCAGGCTCCCGATCGCTGAACGCCTCG
>NZ_JBFUJE010000599.1:0-2236 GCF_056401535.1 Luteibacter sp. P4_E6
GCATGGGCTCTCCTTGGATAGCGAAGGGTGGTGCGGGCGCACGGCGGCGTGTACCGACGACTCGGCAACGCAGGGGATGGGATAACAAGGGCGCGAAGACGACTTGCTCGCCGCGACGCAGCGTCAACAGTTGCTCGGTGCGTAATGCCTTGGCGTAGGTCGTCTGAGCGTTCGCATGGCGATAGGCCACGTGACGCGTCAACGCCGCCGCTTCGCGTTCCGCATGGACCCGTTCGCGCGGCGCATGCATGGCGATGACACCGAAGCGGCGCATCAGCGCCCGTTCCGCGTGGCCGTAGGACTCGAAGAGCGCGGCGACACTGCGCACCGAGGCTATACAACGAAGGCGCTCATCGGTGGACTGAAGGAAGGGCAATGCAGGCAGCAGATCCAGTCCGTGGACCACGACCAGTGCATCCTCGTGCGGCACCCGCTCACGCCACTGCGCCACCAGGGCCTCGATGATCGGTATCGCATCGTGCCGGCTGGCGTACGGAACATGCAGATACACCGTCGCCTGCGCTGGCGAGGTCAGTGACAACCCGGTGCCACGCGTTCCCGCGTCGATGTGTGTGTAAGCGAAAACGTTCAACGATCCACGCAGGCGCTCCGACGCCCGCGCCAGGGTGTCGTCGTCGAGTGCCACACACGCGCGCAGTGCATCGCGGGTCGCCATGCTCAGCATGGACTGCTTCGCGAGTTCCGAAAGAACATCGCGATCGAGGCGGCCATGGCTCAGCGCAAGCAGTCGCCAGAGGTCGCCCGGTGCCGGTGGCACGCGCTCGCCCGCCGCACGCAACACCTCGTCCACAGCGGCGATCAGGCCACGGAACACGGCTCGCACGTGACTGACGAGGACGCGATCCTCGCGATGCCGTTCGGGGTACCAGCACGCCGCCAACGCATCGAGGGCATCGTGGCGAAGCCCATCGCGCGTCCAGCTGTCGGCCAACGGATTCCAGGGTGCACCGCCACCGAACGGTGCGAGGCGAACGACCTCGCCCCTCGACGCGCGCCAGCCGGACGTCGCCTGATACATCGCGCCGTCCAGGTCGATGACCAGCACCGGTCCCCGAACCTCGCGTAAGGCACGCTTGAGGACGCCATGCGTCGCGGGATAATCCTGCGCGGCGAGCAAGAGGGACTCGCCCGCTGGCAGACGCAGGCGACGAAATCCGTAAGCGGTGAGGATGGGCTGATGAGACCGCATCCAGGTGCCGTCACGCGGCACTTCCGCAGGCTGAAGGAAAACGGGGACGCGGTGCAACGGTGCCAGTGCACGACCATGCCGCGAGGCAACGATCAGACAGACCACCCAAGTGAGTGGCGCAAGCATGAAACCGATACCACCCGCCCAGCGGATGCGCGTGGCGAATGGCGCGAAGGCCGGCAGATCGAGTGCCTGCCAATACGCATACGCCACGCCGTAGCTCAGCTGCTTGAAGGGCAGGCCTAACGTCATGAGGATGCATGCGCCAGCCAGATACGGTGCGATCGCCAGTGCACCGACACCTCCCAAGCCCGCTCCCCACCGCCATGACCGAGGCATCATGCCCATTCCCGCTGCATCCAAAACGCGGATGCTGCCACGGTCGGTCGAATCATTCGGCGCGATGATGATTCCGGCCCGCAAAACAAGGCATTTAGCTACATGGAAAGCTGCCGCGACGAAAGCAACAAGGTGAGGACTTTCGGAAAAATCCAGCACCTCACGTCAATTGCTGCGAGCACCTACAGACAACTCAACATTGTTTTGCTACGGTCGCCTCGTTGTCTGTGCATTCGCCTATGCATGCGTCACAGACAACCATCGCTCGATGCGGTGAGAAGCGCGGCCCGAGGGTGCTGAGAACACCCCCGAACCGCTGGCCACAATCAACTAAGCAGGAGTCAATCGTGATTGACATCGATCATACGGCAGTCGCTCGCCCGCCGAACCCCCCAGGCGGCATCCCCATCGGTTACCGGGACTTCTGCATCCGTCGCAGTACCGGTTGACGAAACGCGGCGACGCCGCTCCGTATCAGGTTATTGTCCGTTCCCACGAGGCCCCGAGCCACGCGGGCCGGCAGATCGCGTCGCCGCGAATCTCTTCGTCAATCACGCCACCCGGCGCCCGGACACGGGCCGTCGATGAACCCGCGAGTCCGCATGATCCGCGGCACGTCGCCCTGTGCGTCGTGCCGCAACTTGTCGATCGTGAGGTTATTCGTATGGAGCAAGCTATGGAAACGAC
>NZ_JBFUJE010000600.1:0-2226 GCF_056401535.1 Luteibacter sp. P4_E6
ACTACGACATGGGCCTTGAGTGGTACATCGACGATGCCAGCTATATCGCCGTGGAAGGGTTCTACAAGAAGGTCAGCAACTTCAGCACGCTGGTGAGCACGCCGGTGCCGTTCCTCACGAACGCGAACACCGGACAGCCGTTCATCTGGTCGCTCACGCAGCCGATCAACCTCAACTCGTCGAATATCTACGGCGAAGAGGTCACCTTCAACTACCAGTTCACGCATCTGTTGCCCGAACCCTTCAACGGCCTGGGCATGGCGCTTAACTACACGCACGTGAAGAGCAGCACGGCGCTCAGCCCGGGCGTCATCGCGGCATCGGGCAAGTTCGCCGTGCCGGGTATCGGTGACTCGGCCAATGCGAGCCTGTACTACGAAAAGGGTCCCGTGCAGGTGCGCGCGGCGTACAACTGGCGCGGTAAGTACCTGGAGAGCCTCGCCTATGGCTCGGGTGCCCAGCCGGCCACGCGCAGTGCCTACGGGCAGTTGGACCTGAGCGCGAGCTATGCGTTGAACAAGCACGTGTCGGTCTTCGTCTCAGGCACCAACCTGACGCACGAGCACCTCTACGACTACTCCRTGTACAAAAATCGCTTCCTGTACGCCGAAGCGGACGGCACCATTTACACGGTAGGCCTGCGAGGCACGTTCTGATGCTGCCATTGAAGGTTGTGGCATCCGTCGTCCTGGGTGTCCTGTCTTGCGCCATGGCCGCCGCGGCACCCGCCGCGGCGGGCCAGCCGATGACCATCGACAAGGGCCATTTTGTCCTCGACGGCAAGCCGTTCCGCATCGTTTCCGGTGAGATGCACTACGCCCGTGTCCCGCGCGAATACTGGCGGGATCGCCTGAAGATGGCCAAGGCGATGGGCCTGAACACCATCACGACGTACGTGTTCTGGAACGCCCACGAAGCGACCCCCGGCCACTACGACTTCAGTGGGCAGAACGACGTCGCCGAGTTCGTCCGTGAGGCGAAGGAGGAGGGCCTGTACGTGATCCTGCGTCCAGGTCCCTATGTCTGTTCCGAATGGGAGTTCGGTGGGTTGCCCTCCTGGTTGCTGAAGGAGCCCGACGTCAAGGTACGCAGCACCGACCCGAAGTTCATGCAGCCGGCCCAGCGCTGGTTGCATCGGTTGGGGCAGGAGCTGGCACCGCTGCAGTTGAGTCGCGGTGGCAACATCATCGCGGTACAGGTCGAGAACGAGTACGGCAGCTTCGGTACGGATACCGCCTACATGGAGCAGATCCGTCACGGCATCGTCGACGGCGGGTTCAATGCGTCGCTGCTCACCACCTCCGACAGCGCGGAACAGCCCGGCTCGTTGCCCGGCGTCGTGCAGGTCATCAACTTCGGCGTGGGCCACGCCCCGCAGAAGTTTGAAAAGTTGCACACCTGGCAGCCCGGTGGCCCGTACATGGTCGGCGAGTACTGGATCGGTTGGTTCGACCACTGGGGTGCACCGCACCACGTTGCCCCGGCAAAGAAGGTGGCCGACGAACTGTCATGGATGCTCAAGCAGGGCTACTCGGTCAACTTCTACATGTTCCACGGCGGTACCTCGTTCGGCTGGATGAACGGCGCCAACTGGGACGACAACAGCTACCAGCCGGATGTCACCAGCTACGACTACGACAGTCCCCTCGATGAGAGCGGGCGTCCCACCCCGAAGTACCTGGCTGCGCGCGAGGTGATCGCCAGGGAAACCGGCGTGGCCTTGCCACCCGTGCCTGCCACACCGGGGACGCAGGCGATCGGCGGCATTCGACTGGGTGAGTCGGCATCGTTGTGGGACAACCTGCCAGCACCGGTGCCCTCGGCCGAGCCTAGAACCATGGAGTCGATGGATCAGGCCTATGGCGACATCCTCTATCGCAAACACATCGACGTCGACGCGTCCGGCGAATTGCACATCGACACCCTGCACGACTATGCGCAGATCTACATCAACGGCAAGCGGATCGGCACGCTCGATCGCCGGCTGAAGCAGGACAGCCTGAAGGTTGCCTTGCACAAGGGCGACACGCTGGACCTGCTCGTTCAGAACGACGGGCGCATCAACTTCGGCGAGAAAATGCTGAACGAGCGCAAGGGCATCCTGGGTGGCGTCACCCTCAACGGCCAGCCGCTGCGTGACTGGCAGAACTACTCGCTGCCGTTCGCCAACAGCGCCTCGCTGTCTTACACCTCGGCGGCGTGCAAGCATGCGCCGTGCTTCTATCG
>NZ_JBFUJE010000601.1:0-2220 GCF_056401535.1 Luteibacter sp. P4_E6
ACCGTGCCCAGTCGCGCACCCTTCATGTAACGCACCTGGAGGCTCCCATCCGAGGTGATTGTGCCGATCGACAACCGGTGCATGCGTGCAATGCGTCCGCTCTCGACGTGATAGCGGCCGTCGGTTTCGACCAGCTTCCGGTATTCGGGATAACTCGCCAGCGCCGTACCGCCGGTGCGCAGATAGGCGAGCACGGCGTCGAACCGTTCACGGGGAAATTTCGCGTACGCGAACGAGGACGTGATCTCCGCATAAGCCTCGTCCGCTGTGAAGCCACCACCAAGGGCCATCGTGAGGAGGTGCTGGGCAAGGACATCGAGACAACCGCGCATCGGGTGGCGTGGTTCGAGGTGATCTTCCGCGAGTGCGCGCCGGGCCGCGGCGATCTCCGCCAGCTCCAGCAGATGGGTCGGCACGCAGAGAATGCGCGAAGGCATACCCGGCTGGTGTCCACTTCGGCCGGCGCGTTGCAACAGGCGGGCAATGCTCTTGGGGCTTCCTACCTGCAGTACCTGCTCCACGCTGGAGAAGTCCACGCCGAGATCGAGGCTCGACGTCGCGACGACACAACGTAGCGTGCCCCGTCGCAAGGCCTCCTCCGTGGCGAAGCGCAGCTTCGGATCGATGGAGCCGTGATGCAGCGCGAGCGTCTCCAGCGGCTCTGGCCAGACCGACGCCAGCGCCTCGTGCCACAGCTCGGCTTGTGAGCGCGTGTTGGCGAACACGAGGCTTGTCTTTGCCGCGAGTACGGCGCCCAGCACGCGCGGCAGTTGCGACAGGCCAAGGTGACCTGCCCAGGGGAATCGCTCACCGCCTTCGGGGAGTGCCGTGTCGATATGGGTTTTCTTACGCGAGCTGCCCCCGATGAGGACGCCGTCGCCAGCCAGCGCGTGGAGTGCTTCGTCGAGGTTGCCGAGCGTCGCGGAAAGGCCCCAGCTGCGCAGTGCCGGCAGCCAGTGCCGCAGGCGCGCGAGACCGAGTTGTAGCAGGGTGCCGCGCTTGTTGCCGATGAGTTCGTGCCACTCATCGATGACGATGCCGCGCAGGTGGGCGAAACGCTCGCGCGCGTCGGGGTAGCTGAGCAACAGGGCGAGGCTTTCCGGCGTGGTCACCAGCAGCTCGCACGCGCCGCGGCGCAGTTTTGCACGCTCGGAACTACCGCTGTCACCGGTGCGCCGGAGCACTCGCCAAGGGAGCTCCATGGCCTCGACAGCAGCGGTGAGATGTTGCGTCGTGTCGGTGGCGAGCGAGCGAAGAGGCGTGATCCAGAGCAGTTGCAGCCCCGTCTGTGGGCGCAGTACCGCATCGATCAACGGCCCACCCGCGGCGGCGAGCGTTTTCCCCGTACCGGTGGGCGCATGGACGAGCCCGTTCCTGCCTTCCGCCCAGGCTCGCCATGCTGCCCGTTGAAACGCCGCTGGCCGCCGCTCCTGCGCGGCAAACCAGGCGACGAGACGGGCCTCAGCCCGTCGCCAGGCGGCGGAGGTCGTCGAGTTTGTCGGCATCGCGGATCGCGAGGTCGGTTCGCCAGCGGAGAATGCGCGGGAAGCGCACGGCCACGCCCGCCTTGTGTCGGCCGGAGGCCTGGATCGCCTCGAAGGCGAGTTCGAAAACGTGCGTCGGTTCCACCGAGCGGACGGGCCCGAAACGGTCGACGGTGTGCGCGCGGATCCAGCGGTCGAGACGGCCGATTTCATCGTCGTCGAGTCCGGAGTACGCCTTGGCGACCGGCACGAGTGCGTCGCCGTCCCATACACCGAAGGTGTAGTCGGTGAAGAGGCCGGAGCGGCGCCCGTGTCCCGGCTGGGCATAGAGCAGCACGGCGTCCACCGTGTAGGGGTCGACCTTCCATTTCCACCAGTCGCCACGTTTACGGCCGACACGGTAGGGCGAATCCAGGCGCTTCAGCATCAGCCCTTCGGTCTGGCGCTCGCGTGACTCGGCACGTACCGTCGCGAGCGCTTCCCATCGCTCGGCCGTGACGGCGGGTGAAAGCATCAGTGTGGGCCCATGGCCGGCGACCAGCGCCTCCAGCGTGGCGCGGCGACGGTGGAGCGGTTGCTCGCGGAGATCGTTGCCACCAAACTCCAGCACGTCGTAAAGCATCAGTCGCACCGGCGTGTCGGCGAGCAGCTTCGGACCTGGCTTGAGCTTGCCGATACGTTTCTGCAAGGCGGCGAAGGGTAAGGGCTTATCGCTGTCGAAAGCCCACGCGAGGAT
>NZ_JBFUJE010000602.1:0-2217 GCF_056401535.1 Luteibacter sp. P4_E6
GGTGGGCACCAAGGTCTCCCCGCGAGACGCCCAAGTGTACGAAGCGACGGCGAAGCCGAGCCCGCGAAGCCGAAGGCGAGCCATGCGCGAGGTGCGAAAGAATGCCCGGCCTGAAAGCCAAGCGCCCGGGTCGCGGCAATCCACGATGAACCTTTTTTCGGCTTGTGTGGGAGACGGCTGGGCGCCTTCTGTGCGTCTTCGGCAAAAGCTGAACGAAGCTGTTGCGTGGGCACAAATCGTTCACGGACGCGCTGTTCCCATAGGTCCCGGACAGGCAGCCACAGCCCGTGGCGCCGTTCCCCAGTCCCATAAACAGATTCGTAAAAAGGAGTTCACCATGAACCATGCCAACCTCCGCAAGGCCCTGTTCGCTGCTGCCCTCGTCGCCGGTCTCGGTACGGTGCCGTTCGCCCAGGTGAATGCTCAGGACTCCATGGCTCCGGCCGCTTCCAAGGCCGATAACCAGACGGTCGCCGGCAAGACCGACGATGCCTGGATCACCACCAAGGTGAAGTCGGAATTCGCCACGAAGAAGGCCGTCAAGGGCAGTGACATCTCGGTTACCACGACCGAAGGCGTCGTCGCGCTGACCGGTACGGTCACGACAGCGAAGGAAAAGAGCAACGCTGAGAAGATTGCCAAGGCTGTGAAGGGCGTGAAGAGCGTGGACGCCAGCGGTCTGACGGTCGGTGCTGCTGCTAACTAAGAGCGGCCTTCCAGGGTCGTGAAAAAGAGGGCGCCGCGAGGCGCCCTCTTTTCGTTTGGCGATCGCGGGAGATGGCTTGCATAAGCCCGCCTTGCACCCGATGGCGGCGTCGATGTCGGGGAAAGCCTAGGGATAGAGCGAGATCGCGCTGACGCCGAGGCGGGCCTTGGGGCGACATCGGCTGCGCGCACGCTCACGTGTAATAGCCGGGCGCGGACGTCGCGCGATCTTGTACAAGGACAGACATCATGCAGAAAGCCTCCCTCCTTTCTTTGGCCGTTGTTAGCGCACTCATCAGCGCCACCGCGATGGCCAGCAATCCCGCGATCAAGCCCGGCGACCGATCTACGGGAAGCGGCGTCTCCACAGACCCGTCGGGCGCGCGCGTGCGCCCCGGCTTTACGAATCCCGGCGGCCATATCGTCGTGAAAGCCGGCGCGGCCTCCTCCACCTCGTGCCAGGACCGTACCGGCTACAGCCCTCAGACATGGTCTTTCTTTGATATCTGGGGCTCGTTCTACATCGCGCGGCCGGCAGATGTGGTCGGTGCAGTGCGCTATTGCGTCAGTGTGCAATCCGACAACACGCCATCATTCGCCGTCAAATACGACGCGACCGGTATGTGAGAATCGCGCCAGTCCCTCGCTAGGGCGTGACTGGCAGGGGGCTGATGCAGGCCATCGATAACGGCCTCATCAGCTTCCCCTTCTCGCGTTCAACGCGACAACATGCCGCCGAAGGTCTGCTTGTCGCTGACCTGGTCGATCTCGACGCCTTCCAGACCCTGCGAGAGCGTATGGGCATCGCCACCCTGGGCGAGTTTGATCCGCAGCCGCACTTCATTCGAACTGTCGGCGTGACGCAGGGCGTCTTCGTACGAGATCTCGCCAGCGTGGTAGAGCTCCRCGAGGCTCTGGTCGAACGTGCGCATGCCCAACTGGTTGGAATCGCGCATGAGCTCCTTGAGCTTATGCACTTCACCCTGGCGAATGTAGTCCTGGGCGAGCGGCGTGCCGAGGAGCACTTCCACGGCGACACGACGGGCCTTACCGTCCGGCGTCGGGATGAGCTGCTGGGCCACGATGCCCTTGAGGTTGAGCGAAAGATCCATGAACAGCGCGCTGCGGCGGTCTTCCGGGAAGAAGTGCAGGATGCGGTCGAGCGCCTGGTTGGCGTTGTTCGCATGCAGCGTGCACAGGCACAGATGGCCGGTTTCCGAGAAGTTGATCGCGTGTTCCATGGTCTCGCGTGTACGCACTTCGCCGATCATGATCACGTCCGGCGCCTGGCGCAGGGTGTTCTTCAGCGCGTTCTCCCAGCTGTCGGTATCGATGCCGAGTTCGCGCTGGGTGACGATGCAGCCTTCGTGCTTGTGCACGTATTCGATCGGGTCTTCGATCGTGATGATGTGACCCGTGGAATTCTGGTTACGGTAGCCGATCATCGAGGCCAGCGACGTGGATTTACCCGTACCGGTACCGCCGACGAAGATGATGATGCCTCGCTTGGTC
>NZ_JBFUJE010000603.1:0-2199 GCF_056401535.1 Luteibacter sp. P4_E6
GGACGAAGGCCTGCGTTTCGCGATCCGTGAAGGCGGTCGTACCGTCGGCGCCGGCGTCGTGGCAAAGATCAACAAGTAATACACGTGATGCCGGCCCCTTAGGGGCCGGCATCCCTACTGTTTCATTTGTACGCCAGTAGCTCAATTGGCAGAGCAGCGGTCTCCAAAACCGCAGGTTGGGGGTTCGAGTCCCTCCTGGCGTGCCATTCTTGAGCGCGCATGAACACGAAGGCAGAACAAGCCAAGGGTATGGGCCCGGCCGACATCGGCAAGCTAGCGCTTGCTTCCATCGTGCTCATCGCCGGCATCGTCGGTTTCTACTATTTCAGCGATAACCCGAACGTGCCGTCTTTCGCGCGCGTTATCGGCGTTATTGCCGCTGTTGCCGCCGCCCTGGCGATCGGTGCTTTTACGGTCCCTGGCCGTAAGCTTCGCGGCTTCATCGCCGAGTCGCAGTTCGAGTTGCGCAAGGTCGTCTGGCCGTCGCGCGACGAAACGCTGAAGACCACCGGTATCATCATCGTGGTCGTCATCATTCTCTCGCTGCTAATGGGGCTGATCGACTGGTTGTTGAAGACGGTCGTGCTCGATTGGCTGCTTAAGCTCGGACATTGAGGTAAGGCATGAGCAAACGCTGGTACGTGGTTCACGCCTATTCGGGGTTCGAACAGCAGGTTCGCAAGGCCCTGAACGAGCGCGTCGTGCGCGAGGGCATGGAAGAGAAGTTCGGTGAAATCCTGGTTCCGACCGAGGAAGTCATCGAGATGCGCGGCGGCCAGAAGCGTCGCAGCGAGCGCAAGTTCTTCCCCGGTTACGTTCTGGTGCAGATCGAAACCGATACCAACGGCAAGACGCCGCGTATCGACGACGAATGCTGGCATCTGGTCAAGGAAACCCCGAAGGTCATGGGGTTCATCGGCGGCACCGCCGACCGTCCGCACCCGATCAAGGACACCGAGGCCGAGGCCATCCTCAGCCGGGTCCGCGAAGGTGTCGAGAAGCCCCGTCCGAAGGTCCTCTTCGAGCCCGGCGAAATGGTCCGTGTCACCGAAGGTCCGTTCAACGACTTCAATGGCGTCGTTGAAGAAGTGAATTACGAAAAGAGCCGTCTGCGCGTCGCGGTGCTCATTTTCGGTCGTTCTACCCCGGTCGAGCTCGAATTCGGCCAGGTGGAGAAGGCCTAAGGGCCTCCTGGTCGGTTCTCCCGACCCATCCGGCACGGGCGTTGCTTAGCCCGCGCCGGACGCCTATAATGCCCGGTCCACGCTGGAGCTTTATGCTCCGGCGTGTCCGTGTTTCAGGGGTTCGCATAAGCGAATCCATCACCACCAGGGAAGGTCTACAGCGAGGAGCCGCAAGGCGCCAGCACTCGCGAGGAAAGTTAAATGGCAAAGAAAGTCATTGGTTACATCAAGTTGCAGGTGAAGGCCGGCCAGGCTAACCCCTCGCCGCCCGTCGGTCCGGCGCTCGGTCAGCGCGGCCTGAACATCATGGAGTTCTGCAAGGCGTTCAATGCCGCCACGCAGAAGCTCGAGCCGGGTCTCCCGATCCCGGTCGTGATCACGGCCTACTCGGACCGTACCTTCACCTTCATCACGAAGACCCCGCCGGCCTCGATCCTTCTCAAGAAGATCACGGGCGTGGCCAAGGGCTCGCCGAAGCCGAACACCGACAAGGTGGGTAAGGTCACCCGCGCCCAGCTCGAGGAAATCGCGAAGCAGAAGGAGCCGGATCTCACGGCTGCCGATCTGGATGCCGCCGTGCGTACGATCGCCGGCAGCGCGCGTTCCATGGGCCTGGTAGTGGAGGGTTAAGAAATGGCAAAGCTCACGAAGCGTATGAAGGCCGCCACGGCCGCCGTTCAGCCCGGCAAGACCTATGGTCTCGATGAGGCTCTGAAGATCGTCAAGGACAACGCCAAGGCGAAGTTCGCCGAGTCGGTGGATGTCTCCGTCCGTCTGGGCATCGACGCGAAGAAGTCGGACCAGGGCGTGCGCGGCTCCTCGCTGCTGCCGCACGGCACCGGCAAGACCATCCGCGTCGCCGTGTTCGTGCCGCCGGGTGAGAAGGCTGACGCCGCTCTCGCCGCGGGCGCCGACGCTGTCGGTATGGACGACCTCGCCGAGAAGATGGCCGCTGGCGATCTGAACTACGGCCGCGTCATTGCCACCCCGGACGCGATGCGCGTCGTCGGTAAGC
>NZ_JBFUJE010000604.1:0-2194 GCF_056401535.1 Luteibacter sp. P4_E6
CCTACGGCCCGTCTCGAAGAGCCGCGCCGCGGCCCCAAGGGCCAACCCGACCGCGACGCCCACAGCAGCACGAGCGTGAGGCGGCGAACGCCGCTTAAGGCATGCGCTCGCGGAGCGGGCGATCCGCAGCCAATGCATTCGCCGCTGAAGCGGCTCCCACGCAATTAGCGTTATTTCGCCGAGCGCCGTTTCGCCAGCCATGCATCCAGTGCATTGGCGAAGGCTTGCCGGTCGCGCGGGTGCATGGTGGCGGGGCCGCCGGTGTTGACGCCGGAGCCGCGGAGTTCTTCCATGAAATTTCGCATGGAAAGGCGCTGCGCGATCGTGTCCTTCGTGTACATCTCGCCGCGCGGATGCAGGGCGAGGGCGCCTTTCTCGATGGCGAAGGCCGCCAGCGGAATGTCCTGGGTGACGACGAGATCGCCCGGTTCCACGCGGCGCACGATCTCATCGTCGGCCACGTCGAAGCCGCCCGGCACCTGGATCGAACGGACGAAACGCGAGGCCGGCGTGCGGATCCACGCGTTGGCGACCAGGGTTACGTTGACCTGTTCGCGCTCGGCGGCGCGAAACAGGATGTCCTTGATGACGTTGGGACAGGCGTCGGCGTCGACCCAGATCTGCACGGTCAGGCGTCCGTCCAGTCCACGTGGCCGTCGACGATGGTGTTGGTGCAGCCACCGACCCACACGGCCTCGCCGTCGATGCGGATGATGATGCGGGCGTCGTGACCGACTTCGCGGCCCTGGCTGACCACGTAGCCCTTCGCCAACGTGCCGCCGGTGTCGCGTGCGGCGACATAGGCGGCAATAAGGCCATTGGCGGCGCCAGATGCGGGGTCTTCCACGATACCGACGCCGGCCGGGAAAGCACGCACGGCCAGGCCTTCGGCGGAGCGGGCGAACACGCACAGGCCGAGGGTATCGGTGGCCAGGGCGAGCGCGCGGATGGCTGCATGGTCGGGGCGCCAGCCGCGCAGGGCGGCTTCGTCGGCGAACTCGGCGACCCACCAGCGACGGCCGCCTTCGACGCAGGCCGGGGCCAGTGCGCCTAGCTTGACGCCATAGAGGACGGCGGAAAGCGTCTCACCGGCACACGAGGCGTCGCCGACGATGCGCGCCTTGGGCGACTGCACGAACAGCTCACGTGCCTTGCCGTCCTTTTCCACGCGGATCGGCAGCACACCGGCGCCGCATTCCTGCCAGATGATGCCGGCCGCGTCGGGGGTGACCAGACCGGCATCGAGCGCGGCGTGCGCGCTGCCGATAGTCGGATGGCCGGCGAAGGGGATTTCCTTGGTCGGTGTAAAGATCCGTGCCCGGTAATCGGCGCCTTCGGCGCGCGCGGGCATCAGGAAGGTGGTTTCGACCAGGTTGGTCCAGTGGGCGAAGCGCTGCATGCGCTCGTCGGACCAGCCCTCGGCGTCGACGACGACGCCCAATGGATTTCCGCCGCCATGACGGGCGGCGAAGACGTCGAGCTGCTTGTAACGGATGGGGGACAYCGGTCGTGCCGGGAGCGGGGGAGGTCGTCCATGATAGCCATCCATCGCCTGTCCGGCATGGGCCGGGGGTTCGACATCGGCGCGCGTTACCGCCAAGATGCGCGCTGGCCCGGTCCTAAAGGACGCTGTTTCGTCGCATGACTACGCTGCTCATCATCCTCGTGACCGCTGTGGTCTCCTTCTTTGCCTTCAGCAACCGGCGCCTGATGGACGACCTGATCCTCTGGCCGCCCGCGCTCTCGCGCAGCCGTGAGTATTACCGCCTGGTGAGCTACGGCCTGATCCACGCAGACTGGTCGCACCTGATCTTCAACATGCTCACGCTGTATTTTTTTGGCAGGATCATGGAGGAGTTCTACACCGCGGCCATGGGCCCGCTGGGCTTCGTTACGTTCTACATCGGCGCGTTGATCTTCTCGATCCTGCCGACCTACATGAAGAACCGTAACAATGCCTCGTATCGCAGCCTGGGCGCGTCCGGCGCGGTCTCTGCGGTCCTTTTCGCCTACGTGCTGCTCAGCCCCTGGTCCAGCATCTACGTCTTCATCGTGAAGCTGCCTGCGATCATCTACTCGGTGCTTTTCGTGGCGTACTCGATCTACATGGACAAGCGCGGCGGCGACAACGTGAACCACAGCGCGCACCTGTGGGGTGCCGCTTACGGCGTGATCTTTACCATCGCGCTCAACC